>RFWS01000007.1 GCA_009921985.1 bacterium
GAAATCAGGGGCAAATTCCTCGATGAGCTTGGGAATGACGTCCCGGACCGCCTCCCGCCCATGCTCTGCCACCACATCCCCGAGAAACAAAATTCTCATAAAAAAAGAATAGGCTCAAATCATCGCACGCTGAACCAAATTCCTTCCCAAGAAGCGAAAATGAAAGTTGGCGGCAGGCGGGTGCGTTTCTATCCTTTCATGACTACAGGTGCGGTGGCTGAGTGGTCTAAAGCGACGGTTTGCTAAACCGTTGTACGGGTAATACCGTACCGGGGGTTCGAATCCCCCCCGCACCGGTTGACGATCCCCCATAAAGGGGCACACATCAGACTCACAGGCTTGACCATCCCCGGCAATTCCATCACCCTTCGGAACTATGCAAAAACTTCTCCTGTGGACTTTGGCGGGCGCGGTCAGCCTGTTGTTAATGGTCAATCTGGTTCTGGGCTTGGGTACGAGGGGTTCAATCAACAAGATCCAGGCCGTCCAGGCCCAAGTGGCCAACGGGCCCCAAATGGAAATGGTTTTGCGCAATCTAAGCATCCGGATCGCAATGGCCGGAGAGAAGGACGCCGCCTTCAAGGAACTTCTCAAAAAACACGAACTCAACGTCAAGCTCGAGGAAGGAAAATAATCACATGAACGATGCCCATCAGTCATCCACCGGATCTGTTTCTTGTGCCTGGCCTCTCATCTTGGTCCTGGGCGCCCTCCTCATCGTTAACAGCGTGCAGTTAATCTCCATCTTGCGGGAACGCTCCGCCGTACAACAGGTGACCAGCAACGCCGATCAGGCCGTGGCCCGGTACAAGTTGGTTTCGGACAAACTGGAGAATCTGGCCAAGGATCTGATGCGGCTGAGTCTGACCAGCCCTGAAGCCAAGGAAATCGTCACTCAGTTCAATATCCAAATGAACCAACCCACCCCGGGTGGGGCTGGCGCGGCTGCCGGCGCGAAAAAATAAGCTAAGATTTCCAATCGAGGGCGAAATCCATCGCCCGGAAACTGTGGGTCAAGGCACCCACACTGATGAAGTCGACCCCGGCTTGTGCCAAGGCTGGGGCGCTTTCCAGCGTCACTCCCCCCGAGGCTTCCAGCGGGATGTTGCTTCCGGCTTGGTTTCGCGCCTCCACAACCTCGCGGACCTCCTGCGGCGATAGGTTATCCAACAATATGCGATCAGGCCGAAGCGGAAGAAGCTGCTTGGCCAAGGCCACACGGTCCGCCTCCACGATCACCGGAAGATCAGGATTTTGCTCCCGCGCCCGCCGGATCAGATCCGCCACATCTTTTTCGGCCACCCACTTTAGATGGTTTTCCTTGATCAGCACGGCGTCATAGAGGCCCATCCGATGGCTCACCCCTCCCCCGCATCGTACTGCATGTTTCTCCAAAGCCCGGAGTCCCGGAGTGGTTTTTCTAGTATCCAAAATTCTGGCCTTGGTCCCTGCCACGGTCTTCACAAATTCAGCCGTCTGGGTTGCGACTCCGGAAAGGCGTTGGAGAAAATTCAGCGCACACCGCTCGCCCGATAGAATGCTCCGGGCTGAACCGCTCACTTCCGCCACCGCTTGGCGAGCCACCAACCGATCCCCGTCCTTGGCCAAGGCTTTCCATTTCAAGTTTCCATCCACCTCCCGGAAAACCGCTTCCGCCACATCCAGACCGGCCAGAACGCATGGTTCCCGGACAAGAAGAAGAGCAATGCCTTGGGACTCGGCCGGCAATAATCGGCTCGTCACATCCATCGGCCCCACATCCTCGCCGACCGCCCGGGCCGCCGCCTCCCTCACCACGGCCCGCCATGTTTCCTGTGGGTTCACACTACCAAGCGTGCGTTTTCATCCCTCCCCAAGTCGAGGAAAACGTCCCGCATTTCCCGCGCCTTGATTTTCCCTACCCTGAAGGCATGGAGACGCGGATTCTTCCCGCCAACAAGGCCGGACTGGACGAGGCTGGCCAGGTTCTCCTGGCGGGCGGTTTGGTCGCCTTTCCCACCGAGACTGTTTACGGCCTAGGCGGTCTCGCCTCCCGGGCGGAATCCATCCACGCCATTTTTGCTGTCAAAGGCCGCCCCACCACCGATCCGCTTATTCTCCACCTGCTGGAACCGGATCTGGAAAAAGCCGTAACCGAAGGTTGGGTGGCCGGACCCTTGCCGGCATCCGCCATCTCCCTCGCCGAACATTTCTGGCCAGGACCCCTCACCCTTATTTTACCGCGCGGACCCAAGACCCGTTTGGACATGACCGCGGGGCTCGAGACGGTGGCCGTCCGCTGCCCTGCTCACCCGGCAGCCCAAAAGCTTTTGCAAAAAGTCGGGGCTCCTTTGGCTGCGCCCAGCGCCAATCGTTTTGGCCGGATCAGTCCGACGGATGCGGAGGCGGTTCGTCAGGAGCTCGGGGGAAGAATCCCCCTCATTGTCGATGGCGGCCATTGCTCCGTGGGGCTGGAGTCGACCGTGGTGAGCCTCCTGAACTCGACACCGGAAATCCTCCGCCCGGGCGCCGTGACGGCCGCACAGATCGAAAGGGTCCTCGGATCTACCCCCCTCCTGCGAACAATGTCCCGGCCAAAGGACGACGCCCAGATTGCGCCCGGCCAACTGGACTCCCACTACTCCCCCCAAACCCCTCTTTATTTATGCGAAACCCCCGTCCGGGATTTCGATCCGGAATTCTTCCATATTCTTTTTAGAAAAAATTCCGGGGCACCTCCCCAAACCTCCCTTTTCCTTGCCGAAGACGGAAATCTGGAATCGGCCGCGCGGGAGCTGTACCGCGGACTTCGCCAAGCCGACCAGTCCGGACGCAAAGCGATCATGGTGGAACCGGTACCGGATGGGCCTTGGGCAGATGCCCTGCGGGACCGGTTGACCCGGGCGAGCGTAGGTTTGGCACATTGGAACGGAACGAGTTGGAAATTGGTTTCCCGGAAACGAAATTAAATCTGCCCGCCGGGACCTTCCGCACTCTCCCGGTCCTCCTCTTTCAGGCGGACCAACCCCAGCACGTGCTGGAGCAGATGACCAACGCTACCCTCCACTTTTTCCCGGTCGGTATGCAGTACCAGATCCGGACGTTCCGGCTCCTCGTAAGGGGAATCGATGCCGGTAAAACCCTTGATCTCCCCCGCCCTCGCCTTCCGGTATAGGCCCCTTGGGTCCCTCTTTTCACACTCTTTGAGCGGGGCGTTGACGAACACCTCGGAATAATTGACCCCCGCGGCCTGGCAGGCGGTGCGGACAGCCTGACGCTCCTTTCGCAGGGGTGAAATCAGGGAGCTGATGACCACCAGGCCGGACTCTGCCATCAACTTGGCCATTTCGCCGGCCCGCCGGATATTTTCCGCCCGGTCCTCCAGGCTGAACCCAAGATCGGCGCAGAGCCCGTGCCGCAGGTTGTCTCCATCCAGAATCATTGAGGCAATGCCCCGCCGGAACAGCAAAGACTCCAGCGCAACGGCCAGCGTGGATTTTCCGGAACCGGAAAGTCCGGTGAGCCAAATGACCGCCCCCTCGTGACCGAAGTGGGCAGCCCGGGCTTCCTGGGAAACCCGCCCCTCCGTCCAGGTCAGATGTTCGCCGGTGACCGCCTTGGCCAGACTCCGGGGATACTCGGCCTCGAGAACGATTCCCCCGCCTCCCAACCGCGGACCCTGCTGGAGGGCAAAACGCCCCAGCGACTCCACCCGGTCATGGGCGTCGTACACCAACGGGCGCCGGCACCGGAGGCGGACTTCCGCGACCTCAAAACGCCCCACCTCCTCCCGCGCACCGCTTTTTTGTTCCAGCTTTTCCGCATCCACCACGCGCTCGATGGCCACCAACCGGGCTTCCACCGATTGCGTCGCCAACCGCAGTTGCACCGGGGCCTGCAGCCGCAGCGGTTCCGTATCCAGCCAGAAAATCCGCGCCCGCACCTCCCGCGACTCCACCGGGGGATGCTCCTGGTGCGAACCCACGTGTCCGCGCTCGACAAAAATCTGCTCCTCCAGCGTGACCGCCGCCGCCCGGCCCGGCCCCAGTTCCCGCACCGCCTCCGGCTCCCCCCAGGCCTCGATCGTTTTGATCCGGCTCGATTTTCGGTCAGGGAAAAATAACACCGTGTCCCCCGGGCGCAGCGTGCCACTTTCAATCCTGCCGGCGATCACCCGGCGCTCGTCGAAGCGGTAGACATCCTGCACGGTGAAACGTAGCGGGCCCTGCGCATCGCCTCCTTGGCTCCCGCCGGGGGCACCGGCCAGCAACGCCTCCAGAAGCGTCGGGCCGCGGAACCAGCCGAGATTTTTTCCATCCCGGGCCTTCACTTGGCTTCCTTCCCGGGCCGAAATCGGAATGACCTCGCGGGGCGAGATTTTCAGGCCCCCCAGATATTCCCGGATTTCCTTCTCCAGTTCCCGGAACCGGGCTTCCTTCCATCCCACCAAATCCATCTTGTTCACCGCCACGATCACCCTCGCCACGCCGAGGAGGCTGAGCAACAACCCGTGCCGCCGGGTCTGTTCCTTCAATCCCTCCTGGGCGTCGATCATCAGGATGGCCTCGTCCGCCGCGGCCGCTCCCGTGACCATGTTCTTGATGAATTCCCGGTGCCCGGGGGCATCAATGATCTGAAACGCCCGGCCGCCGTGGCGGAATTCGATCCGGGTGGTGTCGATCGTGATGTTTTGGGCCTGCTCTTCCAGGAGGGCATCAAGAAGAAAAGCGTGCTCAAACGGCATCCCCTCCTCCCGGCATGCTTTTTCCACGGCCTCCAATTTGCCTTCGGGGAGGGAATCCGTATCCGCGAGCAGCCGCCCGATCAGGGTGGATTTGCCATGGTCCACATGGCCCACCACCACGATGCGGGTTCTCGGCTCTCCCGCTCCGCCTGCCGCCGCCCCGCCCATGCGTTTCGGAAAAAAGGCCGGCTCGAAACCCGGTGGAACCGGCTTGGGGGCCGGTGGCATGACCACCCCGCTCATAGGAATCCCTTGGCACGCAGTTTTTGCATCGCGTTGCGCTCGTGATGATCCTGGGCACGCCCGGCTCGCTCCGCCGTTTTCGTCGATTTCAGCTCCTCGATGATTCCTTCGATCGTGTTCACCCGGCTCTCGACGGACTTGGTGATCGGCCAGCAACCCAGGGAGCGGTAGCGGCGCCCGTTTTCCGCAAAATACATCTTCGGAACGGGAATTCCCTCCCGGCGCACATACTCCCACACGTCCAGTTCGGTCCAATCCAGCAACGGCTGGACCCGCACGTGCTCCCCCGGCTTCACGGCCGTGGTGAATTGACCCCAGAACTCAGGGGGTTGGTCCCGGTATTCCCATTCATTGTCCGCCGTGCGGGGCGAAAAATATCGCTCCTTGGCCCGGGTCGAATCCTCATCCCTCCGGATTCCCGTGATCAAGGCATCCCATTGATATTTCGCCAGGGCCTGTTGCAGAGCCAGCGACTTGAGCTCGTGGGTCACGGTCACCGGATCGTGCGTCTCATAGCCCACCCCGCGTTTCCGCGCCTCTTCGTTGACGATCACGATCAGGTCGATTTCATAGTGCTTTCGGGCCCACTCCCGAAAAGCAAGCATCTCGGGGAACTCATACGTCGTGTCGATGTGAACGAGGGGAAAGGGGATTTTCCCCGCAAAAGCCTTCTTGGCCAACCAGATCAGGGTGTTCGAATCCTTACCCATGGACCAGGGCATGGCCATGTTTTTAAAATTCGCGAAAGCCTCGCGAAAAATATAAATGCTCTGATCTTCAAGAGTTTGCAAATACGACATAAAAGATAGACTTTATAGGATTTGTGCTTATATTACAAGCATGATTCCAGCGTTGCCAAAAAGCAGCCGGAGGACACGGATTGACTTAACCGAGGCTCTGACGGAACTGCAGACCAAGAGCCCCGAGGAGAGGATGATCTGGGCAGGCAAAAACTTCCCCGACCAAGCCTTGGCCACGACATCATTCGGCGCCCAGTCCGCCGCCTTCCTTCATTTGGTATCCCGAACCGCCCCGGAAATGCCCGTGGTGTTCATCGACACGGGATATCATTTTCCTGAAACCCTCGCCTTCTCCCGGGAACTGACGGCCAAGCTCCGCCTAAACCTGAAAATCTACCGCCCGATGGCGACTCCGGAAGAGATCGAATCCCGTCACGGACGCCTCTGGGAAAAAGGCCCGGCCGGTCTGGAAAAATTCCATGAAATCATCCGGGTGGAGCCCCTCCGCCGGGCCTTGGCGGAGTTAAATCCGAAAATCTGGCTGGCTGGGCTGCGCCGCTCGGGTTCGGAACACCGCCAAAAACAGGCCATCCTCAGCCGCCAGGATTCCCGCTGGAAACTCCTTCCCATCCTGGATTGGTCCGACCGCGAAGTCGGAGCTTATCTCCAAACCCACGCCCTCCCCTTTCATCCACTATGGGAAAAGGGCTACATCTCCATCGGAGACCGGGTCACCACGAAGCGTTTGGACGAGGTTTCCGACCCTAGCGAACTCCGCCATTTCGGCTGGAAACGCGAATGCGGCCTCCACGACCGGGTTTGACCGGGACAAAAAGATTTCCTCCTTTTCCCGTTTTCCTTAGGTTTTCGCCTTATGGCTGGAGAAGTCGTTGAAGTGGAAGGCGCGGTGAAAGCCGTGCTCAAGGGCACCCTGTTTCGCGTGGAGCTCATCAACGGCCACACCGTGCTCGCCCACATCTCCGGCAAGATGCGCAAAAATTTCATCCGCCTGAACATCGGGGACAAGGTGAAGATGGAAATGTCCCCCTACGACCTCACCAAGGGCCGCATTACCTACCGCATTCCTCCCCCGGGCCCCGACGGCGCCCCCGTCGCCCCGCAGCCTCTTTAGCCCTTGGCCGTAATCGCCGCGGCGTAAGCTTCCCAGGGAACATCCCCGGCCGCATCCCGCGGATTGCGCTCGAGCTCCGCGGAATCGGAGTCCACCCCGAAGATCCCGAACCGCGGGGCGTAGGTTCCCCATTCGTAATTATCGGTCAGCGACCAGTGGAAATATCCGGCCAAAGGAAGCCCTTCGGCCCGTAACCGCTGCACCTCCCCCACGTGCTGCCGGATGAAGTAACTCCGGCTTTGGCGGTCCCCCCGGAGCTCGCAATTTTCACTTTCCCGGCCACACCTCCGCTCCGCCATCCCATTTTCCGCAATGATGATGGGGAGCTCCGGATATTCGGTGGCATATCGCTCCACGAAGAACCGAAGGCCCCGCGGCAGGGCATGCCAGTCCCACCATTTGGTGGCCAACCCCTGGGTCAGCCATTCCCGCAAACTCAGGCGCCCCAACCTCAACTCTCCGAGGGTCGGAAGACGCACCGCATTACCCACAAACGGGTCGTAATAATCAAACGAGATAAAATCCAGATTCGGCTCGCCCGGCCTTTCACGAACCCGCTGCACCAACCGCGAAAAGGTCGTCTCCCGCAGAAACCGGTGGCTTAGGGTGTTCTGGATCTGTTTGATCAACTCCCCTGCGGCTTCGGAAAAAAGGCTGTGCCGGGGAAAATCCATCGCCCGGTACGACCGGGTGAACTCGCGGGACCGCTCATTCAGGTAGGCAAGGATCGATTCCTTGCCGGAGGTCCGCCGGGCAGCCTCGAGCACGTCAAACAACATCTTATCCATCCAGTAAAGATCGCTGGCGAAGGTGTTAAACGAGAGCCGGGGCTGTCCCCACGAAGGATGCTCCGCATAGAGCTTGTGGACTTCCCGCCGAACCACCACATGCGCCTCCAGCATCGTCTGCAGCGCGCACAAAGCGGCCGCCCACCATGCCCTTCTTCCGGCCGGAAAGGCCCCCAAATTGTAGGTCGACGAGGAAAGCATGTTGGGCTCGTTCACCGTAATGAACCAGCGGGGCGGTTCGACCCCTCGCTCCTCCAAACGGCGATTCAACCCCATCAGCATGCGCCGCACATAGCCGGAAAAGACCTCGGGGGTCTCCTCCTCCAACCATGGATCCAGCCCTAGCCAGCGCGGGGTGGTGAAATGTTGCAGGGTCACCAGTGGCTCCAGGTTTCTTTTCCGGAGGCTGGAAATCATCTCCGCGTAGCGATCCAACCCCGCCGGATCCAGTTCCTGCATTGCCCCCTCCGGTTGCAACCGTACCCACTCGATCCCCAGACGGTAGGCGGTCAGCCCCATCATTTCCGCCCGGTCAAAATCCTCCTCGTACCGGTTCCAAAAATCCACCGCCCGGCCGGATTTCTCGACCCGGCCGGAAGCCTCCCACTCATACCAGTTGTTCCGGGGCTGACCGTCCCCATTGTATCCGCCCTCGTGCTGGTAGGGGCTCGTGGAGACGCCCCAAAAAAAATTCCTGCTCACCGCTTTCGGACGCTTTCCGCCATCTGTTCCTGCTTTTCCTCGTCCACTTGGATCGGATCATGCTCCGGATCGGCCAGCAAAGTTCGCACCACGGTCTCCGCGGCGTCCGGCCGGCCCATTTTCCGGGCCGCCCCCTGCATCCCCTGCAACCGCTGCGGATCGGACAGGAGCCGATCCACCTTGTAACCGAGAATTGAAATTTCGTTACACTTGATCGCGGCGCCTTTCTCCAAAAGTTGGTCGCTGTTTCTTTCCTCCTGGCCGGGGATCGGGTCGTAAATGGCCATAGGCAGACCCGAGGCCATCGCCTCCGCCGATGTCATTCCCCCGGGCTTGCTGACCAGCAGATCCGCGGCCCCCATCCAGGATGGCATGTCCTCGACATATCCCAATACCCGGAACTCCGCTTTGCCGACCTTGCCCCTCGCCAATTCCGCCTCCACCCGCTCCTTGGCATCCGGGTTCTTGCCGCAAATCACCGCCACCTGGGCCCGTTGGTTGATTTGGCGCAACGACCTCACCACCTGCTCCGCCGGATTCACGCCCAGGGCCCCGGCTGAAACCAAAATAACCGGAAGATCGGTCCGAAGTTTCAACTGCTTCCGCAAGGTCGGCTTGTCCCTGTTTTTCCCAAAAGCCGGATCCACCGGGATTCCGCTCACCGTGATCCGCTCCGACGGCAAGCCCAACTGGCTCAGGTAGGCCTTGGCCTCGTCCAAAGCCACAAAGTAACGGTGGAAGGCCCGTGAGAGCCACATGGCGTGAAAATCGAAATCCGTCACCACGATGGAAAGCTTGGCCCGGATTTTCTTTTTGGTGATCAGGTGCGAAATGATTTCCGCCGGCATGAAGTGGGTGCAGATCGTAATGTCAGGCTGTAGATCGGAAAGAAGGCGGATCAGCGGGCCGGTATTCAACCGGTCCAAGAGGAACCGCATCCGGTCGGTTTTCCAGGGCTCATCACTTTTTTCGTACCACCACCCCAGAAGGGTCGGGGCATCCTCCACCAGTTTGATGTAGAGCTTGGAGTAGAAGTCGCGGAACAGCTTGTTCGTGAAGGCGAGCGCATCGACATGCGCGACTTGGTCGATGCCGGGACTGTTCCGGCACACCTTTTCCAGGGCGGCCGCCGCCCGCAGATGCCCGGTTCCCGCGCTGGTGGAAAGAATGAGGACCTTGTGACGCTTCTGAAGCATGCCCCCAAGCTTATCGCCTTCCTGGAACGGCAAAATCCAGAAAAGATCCCTCAGGCAAAGAGATCGAGCTCGTCCCGTTTGGACGATTCCTTCGTGCGGGCGCCTTTCGGCCGGATCCGGGCCGGTTTCCCCGCCGCATTAAGCTCACCGGCCTCGAGCCCTTTCAGAATCTCCTCCGCCCGTTGCAAAACTTCCCCAGGCAGACCGGCAAGTCTTGCCACTTGGATGCCGTAACTACGGTCCGCCCCTCCCTCCACAATCCGGCGCAAAAACACCACCCGGTCTTTCTCCTCCCGCACATCGACGCGATAATTCCGCACGCCCGGCCGGGTCAGGGAGAGTTCCGTGAGCTCGTGATAATGAGTCGCGAACAGGGTCTTCGCCCGGACCTTGTCATGCAGATGCTCCCCCACCGCCCAGGCAATGCTCAGTCCATCGAGTGTGCTCGTACCCCGGCCGATCTCATCCAGGATGACCAAACTCTCCTCGGTCGCGTTGTGCAGGATCAAAGCCGTCTCGTTCATCTCCACCAAAAACGTGCTTTGCCCCCGGGCCAAATCATCCCCCGCCCCGATTCGGGTGAAGATCCGGTCCAACACCGGTAACTCCGCCGCCGCCGCCGGCACAAACGATCCGACCTGGCTGAGCAGGCAGATCAGGGCGGCCTGACGAAGGTAGGTGCTTTTTCCCGCCATATTCGGCCCGGTCAAAACCATCAGGGTTCCGGCCTCCCCCCCCATTCGGAGATCATTCGGCACAAACGGTTCGGCTCCTCCGGCCAGGATCTGCTCCACCACCGGATGCCTTCCTTCCCGGATCCGGATCTCCCCGTCGCTTCTCAAGTTGGGCCGGACATAGTTCCAGCGTCGCGCGGTGGAAGCCAAACCGGCCAAGGCATCCAGGGCACCGATCGCCCCCGCGGTGTTTTGCAGGGCCGGCGTGCGCTCCAAAACCTTCTCCCGCAAGGCGGCAAAAAGTTCCAGCTCGCGGGCCACCGCTTTTTCTTCCGCCCCGAGAATCTTCGCCTCCATCTCCTTCAGTTCCCTCGTCACGAAACGCTCCGCCTGGGCCAACGTCTGCTTCCGCTCATACCCGTTGGGAATCCTGTCGAGATACGACTTGGTGATCTCAATTCCATATCCAAACACCTGGTTAAACCGGATCTTCAGGCTCTTGATTCCCGTTCTCTCGATCTCCCGCGCCTGCAGATCCGTGATCCAGGTCCTACCCTCGCGCATCGCCTTGCGATGCTCATCCAATCCGGTGTCATACCCATCCCGGATCATCCCGCCTTCCCGGGTAATGGCCGGCGGTTCGTCCGCGATTCCCCGGGCCAACTCCCCCGCCAGCTCCGGCTCCAGCAGGATCGCCTCCGCCAATTCACGGTTCACGTGGCCCCGGACGTTCCGGGCCAGTTGCTGCACCTGCGGGAGGGCCTCCAGCGTCAGACGAAGGGCCAGCAGATCCCGCGCCGATCCGCTTGGGCTGGAAAGACGCCCGATCAACCGGGCCAAATCCCTCACTTCCTTCAGGGCCTCGCGGAATTCATCCAACACTCCGGCATCCTCGAGGAATCCCGCCACGGCCTCATGCCGACCCCGGATCGCCTCCGCTCTCCGCAACGGTTGCTGGATCCAGTTTCGTAGTTCCCGTCCGCCCATGGCCGTGACGGTCTGATCCACCGCACGGATCAGGCTGGTGTCGATTCCCGTCCCCGCCGGGGCCAGCAGTTCCAGATTCCGCTGGGTGGCGGCATCCAAACGCAGACAATCCTCGGGCCGGAAAGGTTTGGGCGGTTGGAGATGACGTCCGGCTCCCTTGAGGGTTTCGGTCAGGTAACGCACCAGCGCGCCCGCGGCACCCACGGCGGGCCCCAGCCCGCGGCATCCGAAGCCGTCAAGGCTCTGCACCCGGTAGTGGTCGCAAAGGGTCCGGCGTGCCGTGTCCTCCTCAAAAGTCCAATCCGGCAGCCGGGTGACCGTCACCGTGCGATCCACCCACTCCCCGGCTGTTGTCTCCTCTTCGTCCAACAAAAGCTCGGCCGGTTGGGCCCGCCGGATCTCCTCACGACAGGAACTCTCATCCGTCGGCTCCGCCAGGCGGAAATCCCCCGTTGTTGCATCCAGCAGGGCGAATCCCCAAACCCCGCTCTTCCCCTCACCCCGCCAAGCCGCCGCCAGCCAGCGAGGCAGTTTGGGCTCGGACAACTCCACGCCAACCGCGCAGCCGGGACTGAGAATCCGGCTGATCGCCCGCTCCACCATCTGCCCGGGCCGCGGTTCGCTCACCTGGTCGCAAATCGCCACGCGGCGCCCCGCCTGGAGAAGTTTGGTGATGTAGCCCTCCGAGGCGTGAAACGGTAGGCCGCACATCGGCACACCGTTCCGCTTGGTCAGGGTGAGATTCAGGAGCCTGGATCCCTCCTCCGCATCACCGAAAAACAGCTCGTAGAAGTCCCCCAGGCGGAAAAGAAGCAGGGCATCCCTGGGAATCTGTGCACGTAGCCCGTGGTACTGCTTCATCATGGGCGTCGTTCCTTCGGCCATCCTTTCTTTCTCCCCTGATCTCCCAAGCTTCTCAATCTCCGACCTTCCGCCATGTGGATATCCAAGGAATGTTCAGCTCCTTTCCTGATTCGCGATCAACGAAAAGGCTTCTCCGAAGGTGGAATGCCAAAACCAATCCCTACTTCTTGGCGGATGCACCCACTCTCCACACTCCCGGAAAGCCGGCGGAAAAATAGGACTCGTCAGCCCGGTCGATTGCCCCCGCGCCCAGGTTGCCCAACGGATAACGGGGGTTTTTTTTGACGAAAAAAGTCTGCGCCGAGCGGCTCTGGGCGATCGAGGTGGCCCTAACGAATCCTTGTAAAACCCATCGCTCCGGCCAGCTGGGTGGCGCGGACAATGCCCAGCTTGCGATAGACCGACTTGCGTTGATTTTTGACGGTACCTTCGGAGGTTCCCAGGGCCGAAGCCACCTGCTTGGCGGAAAAGCCTTTGACCAGCATGCGGGCAACCTCGGTTTCCCTACGACTGAGTCTCGCAAGGCCCTTGCCGTGGCCATTGTTCAGGTGTTGACGCACGTTGGAGGTCTCCGTTGCGATTCCGTTTTGAAGATTTTCCAGGCACTGGTTCCACTCTGCCATCCCATCCCGCAGATCCAGAATTCCGGACACCCCGCTTTTCCGGCACCAAAAAATTGTGGCGGAATCCAGGCGCTCCCCGTAAACGGCATGGCGATGCCCATTCGCGTGAGTGGTTTTTTTTAAATACAGGCGGCCGGGCAAAAGATGGCTGGCACACAACACCAGATCCCTTTCTTCCGCATTTTCCTCCAATGCATCCGGAGAATCAAAAAAGGTCACCCGATGGCCGTTTTTCTCCTCCAACCAATGCCGCAAGAGAAGGCGGTAAAGTTCCCGATCCTCCAAAATGAAGGTCTTTATTTGGCGGGAATCAGAGGTAGGGTCTCTGGAAATGCTCATCCCTTGTTTTTTAACGATTAATGGATCCCTGTGATGAAATTTGTGACGAAACCGCGTCTTTTTGTGATAAAGGGGGCATCTCAACACTGAAATTCCCCTTTTTCATTCGAGCCAGAGACGGGGATTTCACCTCAACCGGTTTCCCATGGGTAGGAATCGCCGCGACGGCTTTTGTCCAGATTATCCTGGGTTACTTTACCCTGTTCATTCAGTCGATTTATCCCGTTTGGTCTTCCCCTTTCTGGCCGGCTTCCGGGGCGGCCTTGGCTTCAGTCCTTCTGGGGGGACCAAGAATGCTTCTCGGCGTTTATCTGGGACTCTGCGTTTTGGGCCTGAAATTTTTCTGGGGCCCGTACCCGCTTTGGATGGCTTTTTTGGTGCCCTGCGGAAACATCGCGGAAACCACGATCGCCTACTTTTGTTTCCGTCATTTTACCCCGAGGCTCGACCCATCCTTTTGTAATATCCGGCAACTGGCGACTTTTGTCCTGCTTTGCCCTTGGATTCCAGCCCTCACCAGCGCCCTCAGCATCCAGCTTCTTTTACAGGCCTTAGGTACTGTGCCGGCAGAACGTTTTTACAGTGAAGTGGCGGTCTACTCGTTGGGTAACGCCACGGGCATTCTTTTGGTCACCCCCCTGATCACCGTCTGGAGGGACATTCGGTCCTTTCCATGGAAATCCCCCCTGGGGTACCAGATTCTGGCGGTTCTGTTGGTGAGCCTATTGGGGATCTTTCTTTATTCGGATCTGACCCCTGCCTGGTGCCGTTTGCTGGCCGTCGCCACAATTCCCTTTGCTATTTGGGGCGTCTGGGTGACAGGCATTCGCGGGGCCACCTTGGTCTGCTTGTTGGGCTCCATTTCCTATTTCGCTTTCAATGTCCCAGGTTCCCACCCGCTCACTCAACTCCTGGAGATCAAACAAAAGACCGCAGACCTCCAATTCGCCATAAGCAAGCAAGTGGGCACCCAGCGGGGCTCGGAAATCTCCCCACGTCTGGCCCGGGAAATCTCCGATCAAATCGGGCTCCTGACCGTCATCTGCATAACGATTCTTCCTCTGGGGGTGGCGGCGGATGAGCTCCGGAAAAGGGCCAGTCGGGACCGAATGGCCATGGCCGCCTTGTCCTCCAGCTTCTGGACCTGGACGCCGGAAGCAGGCAACCAAATTGAGAATCCGGATCTCGCCCGCCTTTTTCTTCCCTGGGCCAAGCTGTTTTCTCCAGACCGATCAAGAGGCAGCCTAAAAATTTACCCGGTCGACCCGAAAATGCCGGTCTATCTTTCCCACTGGACCATTCAGGAAACCGATGGCTCCGGTCAGCCTCGGCAGGTTTTTGGAGTCCTCCAGAATTTTGCCATGGAGGAGGAGCGGGACGCCGCGGTGGCCCAGGCTCGGTTGGCCGAACTAGAACTGCAGACGCTGCGCTCCCATCTAAACCCGCATCTTTTGTTCAACTGCCTGACCGGGCTTCGCGGGCTGATCGCCGAAAATCCGGAACGAGCACGGGAGTTTTCCGGAAACCTCGCCCGTTTTCTCCGGTCGGTGGTGGATGCGGAAAAGGAAAAAACCATCCCCCTCCGGGTTGAACTGGCCATTTGCGAGGATTTCGTCCGATTGGAGGAAATGCGGGGCCGGCCGACTTCCCTCCAGGTCCGGTTGGCGCCTCAGGACGGCGATGTGGCCATCCCCCCCCTCACCCTGGTCACCCTGTTGGAAAATGCCGCCAAACATGGGCGCAGGGATTCCCAAAAGCCCCTGCCCGTGGAAGTCAGTTCCGACCGACCGGATCGTGGTCACGTGCGCCTGCGGATCAGCCAACCGGGAACTCTGACCCGGGCGGATGATCAAAAGAATCATGCCGGTTTGGATCTCATCCGCCGCCAAATCGGCATGATTTACGGAGACCAAGCCAGCGTGAAGCTGATGGAAATAACCCCGGGCACCGTCGCGGCCGAATTGATTCTGCCGGCATGAATTCGCCAAACCTTTCCGCCTACTTGGTGGAGGATGAGCCTCTTTGCCGGGCGGATTTTCGGGAAGCCCTCAAAGCTTTCCCTGAAATCAACCTCCTGGGAGAGACCGATACCCTTTCCGCCGCCGAGCGTTATCTTTCCTCTCATCCCGTGGATGTTTTATTTCTGGATCTTTCGGTGGGCCGGCAAAACGGTTTGGATCTGGTGGAACGCCTGACGGACCGACCGCTGGTCGTTGCCCTGACCGCCCATCCGCAGCACGCTGTCCGGGGATTTTCCCTGGATCTGGTGGACTACATCCTAAAACCGGTGGAGAGGGAGCGGCTTGCCTCGGCCTTGGAAAAGGTGCGCCAACGCAAACTCGCCTCCCAAGTCCAGCCGGGTCGGAACACCTTCGTGGCGGAATGGGAGGGCAAAAAAACCATCATTGATCTTTCCGAGATCCTCGGCGTTCAGTCCACGGGAAACTACGTGATTCTTTATACCGCCAAAGGGAAAGCCATCAAACGAGCCACCTTCAAGGAGGTCGGCAAAAAACTCCCCCCCGCCCTGTTTGTGGAAACCGGTCGAGGACGCTCCGTGGCCATCCGCCAGATTCAAGGTTGGAGCAGAGACCAGACCGGAAAATTAATATTGAAGCTCCGCGATTCGACAGAGGTTACTGTCTCTCAAAATAAAACTTCGGGCGTGCTCGCCGCTGTCTCCCCCCCCTCTTTCGAATCGAAAAATAGCTTAAATGGTTGATAAGCATGGCTTTAAATAATTTTCACATTGTTAGGTATTTTTTTTTCAAACCACCCGTCGGGGATGCATTTTAGAGAAAAGAGGGTAGATTCACGCGATGCCCATGTTGCGAAAACAAAATCTCAGAAAACTCTGGAACGGAGTTTTATGCATCGTCCTCTTGGGAGGTTGGGTTCAGGCTGCCGTTCCCAAAACGAGCCCGGGCAACCAAGCGACTGCCGTCTTGGTGCAGAAACTTCTCCAGGATCATCATTTTGCCGGCAAACCGCTCACGGAAGAAAAGGCACGGCAATGGATCCGGGCCTACATGGAGGCTTTGGATTACAACCACGCCTTCTTCCTCGACAGCGATCTGAAGGCCTATCAGGACAATTACGCCCCCCAGTTGGCCAAAATCACCCAGCGGGGCGACATCAGCCCGGCCTACGAAATCTTTTCAGGCTTTAACGACCGCGTTCATGAACGGTTGGACTGGATCAAGAGAAGGCTGACCCTTCCCTTTGATTTTTCCTCCGAGCAATCCTACGAGCTCGACCGCACCAAGGTGGGTTGGCCGGCGGACCGCGCGGCGGCGGACGAGCTCTGGGAACGTCGGCTAAAATTCGACCTGCTCAGGGAAAAATTGATCTCCAAGTCCGGCAACGCCACCAGAAAAAAAGAAAAGGAGGAAGATCCCCTCGCCACCGTCACCAAACGCTACGAGCGGCTTCTGAAAAATTTGGAGGATTACGACAACGAGGAGATTTCGGAACTTTATCTCACCGCCCTCGCCAGCCTCTACGACCCCCACTCCAGCTACATGAGTCCCGCAACGCTGGAGGACTTCTCCATCGGCATCAAACTGGCCCTATGCGGAATCGGCGCCGTCCTCTCCTCGGAGGACGGTTACTGCGTCATCAAGGAACTGGTCCCAGGCGGCCCGGCAGACCTCGACGGCCGGCTGAAGGTGGGGGACAAAATCATCGGTGTGGCCCAAGGGGAGAATCCCTTTGAGGATATCGTGGATATGAAATTACGAAACGCGGTAAAAAAAATCCGTGGCCCGAAAAATACCGTGGTCCGTCTCCAGGTCATCCCCGCGGGCAGTTCCGCCGGAGAACAGCGGGAGGTCCAGATCACCCGCAACGAGGTGAAGCTCGCCGCCCAGCAGGCCAGCGCCACCTTGTACGATCTCCCCAAATCCGGCCAGGCTCCGGTCGCCATTCAGACGGTCCGCCCCGAACCTGCCACCGCCACCGCAAATGCCGGTCTTTGGAATAGCCTGAAAAGCCAGCTTTCCGGCAAAAACACGCCGAAGGACTTCAAGGTTTCCCCGGTGGCGATCCCCGAGAAAAAACCGGATGTTTGGCGCATCGGGGTGATCGACTTGCCCAGTTTTTATGGCCCGGTGGGGGGGGAGGAGTCGGCCGCCAGCGGCAACGGGGCCACCGCCCGATTGACCTCCCAGGATGTGGAACTGTTGATCCGGCAACTGAATCGCTCGGGGGTGGATGGAATCATCCTCGACCTCCGCAAAAATGGGGGCGGTCTTCTGGACGAAGCCGTGGCCCTCACCGGCCTTTTTATTGATCAGGGTCCCGTGGTGCAGGTTCGCGACGGCAAAGGCACGGTCATTCAAAGAACGGATGACAATCCCGGCGTGCTCTATAACGGACCGTTGCTTGTGCTGGTCGGAAGGCGCAGTGCCTCCGCTTCGGAAATTGTCGCCGGAGCCCTCCAAAATTACCGTCGCGCCATCATCGTGGGGGAAAAAAGCACCCATGGAAAAGGCACCGTCCAGGCGGTGGTGGAGTTGGGCAAATTTTTAACCCGCCCGGACCAATCCCCCCCCAAGGCCGGGGCCGTGAAGCTGACAATCCAGAAGTTTTACCTCCCGAACGGACATTCCACCCAGAACCGCGGGGTGGTTCCGGATATCTCCATCCCCTCTCCGCTGGACTACATGAAAATCGGGGAGTCTGATCTGCCCAACGCCCTCGCCTGGGACGAGATCGCGGCGGCCCCTTTCAACCCCCTGAACATGGACCCATCCCTGGAGGTGGTTCTGAACGAAAAATCAAGGGAACGGCTATCCTCGGATGAGGATATGGCCTTCCTTCGCCGTGACATCGAGAAAGTCCGTTCCCGCCTCGAAAGCGGCACGATTTCCCTCAATGAAACCCGACGGGTCGAGGAGAACAAAACCGACAACGAACGCAACGGGGAGCGCAAAAAGATTGAGGACCGGATCCAGCAGATTCTCGCCCCGGTCGCCCATTTGATTGTCGACGATCAAAAAGGGGAAGCCGTGGCCACCGATAAAAACCCCAAGAAAAAGAAATCCGCACTCGAGGATTCTGCGGATGCCGAGTCGGAGAACGTCACGGATGCCGTGGATCTCGCCGAGGCGGTGGAGTTGCGCGAGGGACTCAGGATCATGACAGACTGGCTTAGCCTGTCCTCCCCTCTCCAGGCTCCGGCCGTGGCCAAAGATCGCGCCACCGCGGCCCCCGGCGTCAAATAGGCAAATGGCCCGCACGCCCTCCACCCAACGCCTGCCGCTGGGCCAGCCCGTTCCCGATTTCGCCCTGCCCGATCCTGCCGGAAAAATCCATCGCTTGGCAGAGCTATGTCAGGGACGGCCCACCGTGGTCGTGTTCGCCTGCAACCATTGTCCTTATGTGATCCATGTCCGGGATGCCTTCGGAAAGATCGCTAAGGAGTTTCAGGCCAAGGGGATTTCCTTTGTCGCCATTAACTCCAACGATGCCACCCAATATCCGGATGACGCCCCCTCCCTCATGCCCGCCTTTGCCAAAACCGGCGGGTGGAATTTTCCCTACTTGGTGGACGAGAATCAGCAGGTCGCCAAAGCCTGGCATGCGGCCTGCACCCCCGATCTATTTGTTCTCGATGCCAACGGCAAACTGGCTTACGCGGGTCAGTTTGATTCCAGCCGTCCCGGCAACGGGGAGCCGGTCGATGGGCGCGACCTGCGCACCGCTTTGGAAGCGCTCCTCGTCAACCGCCCGATTCCCGCGCCGCAAAAGCCCAGTCTGGGTTGCAACATCAAGTGGAAGCCCGGCAACGAACCCGCCTGACCCTAATTTGATTTCACCCACGCCCTTCGGTACACCGCCCTTCCTTCCCGCTTAAACTTCTCCTCAAATTCCGAAGACGGCTCCTCCGTGCCGGCCCACCGGGGATCCATTTTCCAGTCCGGACATCCGTCCACTTCCTGACAAGCCCACCCAAAATATTCACGGTCATCTGTGGTCAACTGCAGTCTTCCCCCGGTGCGGCAGGCCCGGATGGCGGCGACGGCAAACTCCCGTGTCAGAATTCGGTTTCCGTGGTGGCGGCGCTTGGGCCACGGGTCGGGATAACGAAGGGTGACCACGTCCACCGTGCCGGGTGGACATAAGTTCCCGAGAAAATAACCCGATTCGAGCCGCAGCACCCGCAGGTTGGTTAGATCACCCCGCCGGGCCTTTTTGGCAATTTTGGTGGCACGGCCCAACAACCGCTCGACGGCGATAAAGTCCCGTTCCGGCTCCCGCCGGGCCCTGGCTTCCACATAGACACCGTCTCCGGCCCCAAGATCCAGCTCCAAGGGAGCCGTGCGCCCAAAGACCTCGGACCACACGTAGGGTGGGAACAATCGTTGACTGGAGAGCCACGGGTCAAAGCCCGCGGCGGAAACCGCCTTATCGGCGCTTTTTGCCACCGAGGCGAACCACCGACTTGCCCGAAGCCCGTGCCCGGACCTTCGCCACCAAGCCATTGCGCTTGGACTTGGAGGAGCTATGGCCATTGCCGTTCTTCTTGGGCTTGGGGGCACCCTCATCGGCACCGGCCGGAGACTTCACCTTAAAGAGACGGACGTCCCGTAGGCGGGCGATGGCCACCTTGGTCTTTTTCTTGGCCTTATGCCAGTAAACCATCGCGTAACCCTCGCCCACTTCGACGACTTCGCCCCCGTCACTCCGGCGGGAATCCAGCCGGGAGATGGTGGAACCGCAAACCGGATAGGGTCCCAAGGGGGGAGGTTGGCGCCGGGCGGCATAGTGGCCGTTGCCGTTCTTTCCGTTCAGACCGCCGATCTCCTTGGTGGGAGCCCCCTCCCGCACCGGGATGGCCCGCCGTTCCACGAACATCTGAATCGCCTTCTGCACTTCCGGGAGGGAGAGGTGGTATTTGCGAGCCGTGTCCACCATGTTGAAATTCTCCTCAAGAATGTCCCGGTCGATCTGCCCACCCGGGCCATTGGGCGACAGCACAAAGGTGAGGTACTTCAGGGAGGTAGAATCCTCGCCGAGAGCGTTCTTGAAGATGGAAACCAGCGCCGGAGGCAGGGTGTGATCCGAAGCCAGCACATTCAGATTTTTCCAAAACTTGTTCATAAATTATTCGCAATAGCATATGTAACCAGGGAATATATATGCAAGATAAATGTTTGAAAATTAGTATAAATAATTAGTGGTCAATAATTTATATAATTATACATAAAAACTTATTATATTGGCTTTTAAACCGCCCCGTCTCTTTGCTTGGGCATTTCTTGGTCGTGGCTGAGATATCTATTTAACAAGCCCAGGAGGGCGATTCTTAATGCCGGAAGGGGGAAGACCCGCTCTTTTGTCTTCGTTTCACCGATGTGATCGCCACTTGGCCAGAAAAAGACCCCGGGGCTTACGCCCCGGGGTCTTTTTCTGATCCTAAATCTAATGCACGTCGCGCCTACGGCGTGAGCGTGGCCTTCAGCCGCAGGAACTTTCTGTCTCCCGGAGGAGTAAGTTGCCACAGGATGAACTTCTTGCGCTCACACCCGGCAGGAACTCCAACCTGGGAAACTCCTAAAGATGCCCCTTCTGTGTTCCAAGTCCCGTTGGTGCTGAAACCTGCCCCAAGGTCGGTGGTGGCTTCCGGGGTAATCGTCAGCTTGCTGTCATCCGTGCGAACCACTGCTTCAATGTAAGTGTAATACTGTCCCATCAACGGCCCGCCAGAGACGATCTTCGGCGCCTCACCCTGCGCCGTCAGGCTGCCCGCCCCGCCGATCGCGTACTTCGCCAGATTATCCGCATTGAGGGCGGCTCCCCCGCTCCAACCGGCAAAGGTTGTGCCGACGGCCGCGACCACCACCGTCCGCGTCGCCGGCGTGGCCGCGTTGCCATTGGCATCACTGGCGTTGTATGTGACCGTGTAGGTGCCCGCGACGGCAGTGTTGACCGTGCCGGTTCCGATGATGTCGGCTCCCGCACCCTCCACCCCATCGGCCACCGTGGCGCCAGCATCGACGAAAGTCTCTCCCACGTTCAGGTTCAGCGGATTGGCGCCCTTGAGCGTGATGACAGGTCCCACCCCGTCATCCAGACTAAAGAGTGCGGGCGAAGCCACGCTGTGCACCGTCTGGGCCGTATTGGTGGGGCCCAAGGTAAAGGTGCGATTCACGTTGGAATTGGTCCGGGGAACATCCACCCGCTCCCACACCGTGGTGGTGTTGGTGTTGGA
>RFWS01000061.1 GCA_009921985.1 bacterium
CGAGAATCCTTTCATGAAAATCGCGCTCGACGCCATGGGTGGTGATTTCGCCCCGGAACGCCCGGTGGCGGCCGCCATCCAAGCTCTCGCCCACTTTCCGCAAATCGAAAAACTCCTGCTCTACGGCAAGGAACCGGAAATCCGGGCCGAGCTGAAAAAACTGGGTCAGGAAAAGCCCGATCCCCGCTTGGAGATCCACCATTGCGAAACCGTCATCGAGATGGGAGACCCGCCCGTCGAGGCCCTCCGCCGCAAGAAAAACAACTCCATTCTCCGTTGCATCGAGGCCGTCCGGGACGAGCAGGCCGATGCCGCCGTCTCCGCCGGCCATACCGGGGCGATGGTGGCCGCCGCCACCATCCGGCTACGTACCCTCCCCGGCATCAGCCGTCCCGGCATCGCCACGATCATGCCGACGGAGACCAACCTCTTCATCCTGATTGACGCCGGCGCCAACATCGACGCCCGCTCCGAGCACCTGCTGGATTACGCCTTGATGGGCTCCGTCTTCTCCGAGGAGATCCTCGGCTACAAAAAACCACGCGTCGGTCTGCTTTCCATCGGCTCCGAGGACGCCAAGGGCAACACCCTCACCAAAGACGCCTTCAAACTCCTCTCCGAAGCTCCCATCAACTTTGTCGGCAATATCGAGGGGCGAGACCTGTTTGAGCGACCCGTTGACGTCGTTGTCTGCGACGGTTTTGTCGGCAACGTGGTGTTAAAGACCGGCGAAAGCATCGCCACCGCCATCTTTCACTGGCTAGCCCATGAGATCAAAAAAACACCCTTCCGCATGCTGGGTGCCTGGCTGGCACGCAACGCCTTCCGCGCCATCAAAAAGAAAACGAACTACGAGGAGTACGGGGGCTCCCTCCTGCTCGGTGTAAACGGGATTACCGTCATCGCCCACGGCAGTTCCACCGTAAAGGCGATCCGCAACGCCATCCGTGAGGCGGTCGAGGCTGTGGAACACGGAGTCAACGACCGGATCATCCGCGCCGCCGAGATCGCCGGCGCCCACAAGGAAGCCAAAGCCGATGCCGTCGCAGCCTGATTCCGGCCTCAAGGTGGCCGGAACGGGCGTCTATCTCCCCGCCCGCATCCTTTCCAACCACGATCTCGAGAAGCTCGTCGACACCAGCGACGAGTGGATCATGACCCGCACCGGCATCAAGGACTTCCACCTTCATGGGCGTGGCCGCCGCCAAGCAGGCCTTGGCCCATGCCAGAACCAAGGCCACCGACCTGGATCTCATCCTCACCGCCACCGTCACGCCGGACTCCATGTTCCCCTCCTCCTCCTGCCGGATCTCCGCGGAAATCGGTGCCACCGGTTGCCCCGCCTTTGATCTGCAGGCCGCCTGCTCCGGATTTCTTTACGGCCTGATCGTGGCGGATCAGTTTCTGAAAACCGGTGCCGCCAAAAACATCCTGTTGGTCGGCACGGAACGCCTTTCCTCCGTGGTGGACTGGCGGGACCGCAACACCTGCGTCCTTTTTGGCGACGGTGCCGGCGCCGTGGTGGTCCGCAACGAGCCCGGCCGAAAAGGAATTATGGCCTTTGACTGGGGTGCGGACGGATCTTCCGCCGATCTCCTCCACCTGAAAAATCCCATGGCCCGGAGCAAAGCCATCGCCCCGCCCGCCGAGATTCAGTCCGACTGCATCGTCATGGCCGGCAAAGAAATCTTCAAACAGGCGGTCACCGCCATGGCCGACTCCTCCCGCCGCACCATGGAAAAGGCCGGAGTGAAGCTGGAGGACATCGCGTGCGTGATCTCCCATCAGGCCAACATCCGAATTATCGACGCCCTCGTGGAAAAGCTGAAGTTCCCGCGGGAGCGCTGCTTCGCCAACGTCCAGCGCTACGGCAACATGTCGGCCGCCTGCATCCCCGTGGCGCTGCACGAAGCCGGCACAGAGATGAAGCTCAAGAAAGGCGACAAGATCCTGCTCGTCGCCTTCGGCGGCGGTCTGACCTGGGCGAGTGCTATTTTGGAGTGGTGAAGATCTAAACTCTCCCGTTCAGGAATTTCAGCAACGCCTCGACATGCCGGGCTCCGGCCCCGAGGTGCTCACGGAAGCAGGAGAGCGCACGGCGTCCCAACTCATCGCGTTCCGCCGGCGAAACCAGCAACCCATCCAACTCGGTACCCAGCGCCCGGGCATCCGCACTAACCACAATCGCTTTGGCCGCCAGAAATTCACGCCGCAGTGACTGGAAATTATCCATATGCGGACCGGCCACGATGGCGGTTTTCCCGATGAAGACCAGTTCGCAGGCCGGATAAAGATCGCGCAGCTCCCCGGTGGAATCCACCAGCAGAATATCCGGATCCGCCCCAGTCTCCTGCTCCAAACGCGAACGAAGGCCTACCTTGAGCCCGGTCGCAGAGAGCTCCTGCAGGATCTCGCCTTTTCTCTCCACGTGGCGCGGGACCAACATAAGCCGGAGATTGGGGTGCTTGGACTTCAGTTCCCGGAGCACATCCGCGAGAGCCTTTTCCTCGCCGGGATGGGTACTGCCCCCCAGCAAGACCACCTGACCACGATCCCACCCGGCAAATCGCCGGATCTCACGACCTTTGCCCGGATTGTCGGAAGCCAGAGCGATGGCGAAACGCCCCAGATCCTCCTCGCTTTGGACCCCAATCCAGTCGAAGGCCTGCAGCACCGGTCGGACAAAGGTGCGGGCCGCCCGAAAGAGCCGCCGGTTGCGACGGGAAAGTCGGGAATTCACCAGACAGACCGGAATCCCCATCTTTTTCGCCCGCCAAAGCATGTTCGGCCAAATCTCGTTCTCCACGAGAATCAGCGCCTTCGGGCGTACCCGCCGGAAAGCTCGCATCATCGAGTAGTAAAAGTCAGTCGGAACATAGGAGACGCAGGTTTTCTCATCCAACAAAGGTTCGGCGACTCGCCGCCCCGTCGGCGTTCCAACGGTGAGAAACACCCGCAGATTGGGGCGATGTCGACGCAACTCGCGCACCAGCACCCGGGCCAACAAAACCTCGCCCACGCTGACCGCATGGATCCAGACCGGCCGCTCCGGTTTTTTCAGCCACTCCTTGATTTCCCTCGGGTAATGGCCCAACCGCTCTCCCAATCGCTCCCAGAAAGGCTGCCGCCGCCAGATGAGATAGGTGAAATAAGGCCAAGTGAGCGCGAACCCGGCGGTAAACAAGAGGTTGTAGCCGATTTTCAAAAGAGGATCGGGAATTGTGGTCATGCGCGGGGATGGGCTTTCACGTAGGCGCCCCGGAGGCGCTCCGGCGTGACCCGGGTATAAATCTCCGTGCTCGTGAGCCGCGCGTGGCCCAGCAGTTCCTGCACCGCCCGCAAATCCGCCCCACGGCCCAGCAGATGGGTGGCAAAACTGTGGCGCAGCTTGTGCGGGGTGAGGCTGGCATCGAGTCCGGCCTCAGCAAGGTACTCCTTGAGATTCCGTTGAAAGACCCTTGGACTGAGCCGTTCCCCGCGAGGTCCGAGGAAGGCCGGGCCATGCTCTTTCCGCAATCCGCCGGGCAATTTTTCCTCGTAGCGTTGCATCGCGTTCCGAACGGCATCGCCCACCACCACCAAACGCTCCTTCCCTCCCTTCCCCTTCACCTTGAGGGTGCGCCGGCCTTCCTCGTGAAACGATTTGCGGGCCAGACTGAGCGCCTCCCCCAGACGAAGGCCGGTTCCATACAAAAGTTCCAACAAGGCTGCATCCCGCCAGCGCGCCCAGGCCGGTTCTTTTCTCCCGGCCACCCGACCCGGTTTTTTTTCCAAAAGCCGCAGGGGCGCACCGAGGAGATGCTCCATCTGCTCCTCGCTGAGAAAGCGGGGCAGGGATTTTTTCGGACGGGGCAACCGCAACCCCAGGGCGGGGTTGTCCGTACGGTCTCCCCGTGACTGCATCCATTTGAAAAATGTCCGTAACGCGGAAAAGCGAAGCCGCACGGAGGCCGGTTGGTGACGACCCCGCCCCGCCAAACCGTGGAGATAGGTACGACAGTCGCTCTCCGCAACTTCGGCCCAGGGACGGGCCCGATCCTTTTGGAATTCCAACAAGACCTGCTCGTAGTTGCGGACCGTGTTGCCGGAGAGGCCCCGCTCCTCGCCCAGATGCCGGAGAAATGCGACCGCGAGGGGATCCGCGGCTGATGGAGGCTGGGTTTTCAGGAGGCCGCGGCAGCCCGGGCTTTGGCGGTTTTGGCCGACTTGGGCTTGCGCGGTTCCCGCGGCGGGAAGTCGAACGATACCTTGCCGTCCTTCCAGACGAGGAAGGCGGAAAAGGGCCGCCGCGTTTTCATGGAAACAAATTTTTCCAGCAAGCCGGTCTTGCCGTCCTTGAGCAGGGCCTGCACCTCGGCCTCGGTGATGTCCCGGCCGAGGATTTTCTTGGAAACCTTGAAGGTGCAGGTGGATGGCTTGGACACGCTGTGTTCGCAGACATAGCGAAGGAGGCTCTGGAACATCTTGCCGCCGCAGGCCGGGCATTGGCCCAGCGGTTCCTGGCCGGTGAAGTCCAAGGTCCCCTCTTCTTCGCCCACCACCAACTCGATCTTTCTTCCTTCCCCGAGCTTCAACCCCGCCGAGAAAGGCCGGCCCAACCGGCTTCGGAAGCCCTCCACCAGCCCCAAAGTGCCCTTCTGCAACAGCTCGTGGAATTCCGAGGCCTCAATGCGCCGGCCCGCGAGGACTTTCCGGACGGAATACTTTCCATCCACCGTGCGGTACTCCCGCAGGGTCTCCTCAAACTCCTGCCCGGTTTCGGGATCCTTGAAATCCAGTTTCCGCAAGACGTGATCCTTGTCCTGAAAGGCGCGGATTTTTTCGACAATATCTTTTGTCACCCCCTCGATTTCCCGCATGAACTCCTTTCGTTTCAGCCGCCCATGCTCCATCTCCTTTAACTTGTGCTCCCACTCCCCGGTCATTTCCGGCGAATGTAAAATTTCGATTCCCAAGGCATCCAGGGTTTCAAACAGCCCGAACGCCTTGGCGGTCGGAACCAGTTCCCGGCCCATCCGGCGGATGTACTCCTCGCCGATCAACGTTTCGATCGTGGCGGCCCGCGTCGCCGGTGTTCCCAAGCCCCGTTCTCCCATGGCCTCCCGCAGGGTTTCATCGTCGATCAGCTTCCCCGCGCCCTCCATCGCGCTGAGCAGGGTCGCTTCCGTCAAGCGGGCCGGAGGCTTGGTTTGCAACCCGTCCACCACCACGGCGACAGCCTTGACCTTTTCCCCGTCAGAAACCGGAACCAGCAGCTTGCCCTCGTCCGAGCCGCCTTCCTCGATGCCCTCCTTTCCGTACACGGCAAGCCAACCCGCCTCCTTGAGAATTTTTCCGTCTGTGCGGAAGGCGTGCTTCTTCACCCGGGTGATCCGGGTGGTCACTTCGTAGACCGCCTCTGGGTAAAAAACGGCGATGAAACGTCGGACAATCGCCGCATACACCTTGAGCTCGATCTCATCGAGTTTGGCGAGGTCCGGGATCTGCAGGGTCGGGATGATGGCAAAGTGGTCACTCACCTTGGCGCCGTTAAACACCCGTTTGGTCGGCTTCAGCCAGCCTTCCTTGAGAACCGTCTTGGAAAATTCCCCGAACTCCGTTCCCTCCAGATTCTTCAGGGTGTTTTTGACCGTGGGCAGATAGTCGTCCGGCAGATAACGGGAATCCGTTCGCGGATAGGTGATGGCCTTGTGCCGCTCATACAGCGCCTGGGCGATCTGCAGCGTGCGGCGGGCGGAAAGTCCAAAGCGGCTGTTGCCGTCCCGTTGCAGGCTGGTCAGGTCGTACAACAAAGGGGAAAGCTGGCGGGAGGGCTTTTTCTCGTCGTGAACCTCGCCGGTCTGGCCGCGACACTCCTCGGCGATCGCCTCGGCCTTCGTTTTATCCCAGAGACGCTCGGGCTTCTGGTCGGCCCCGCGCTCGGAGGCCTTCTGGTCGGCCAATTTCTCATCAAACCAGCGCGCCTCGTACTCTCCGGCCTTCGCCCCGAACGTGGCATGGATTTCCCAAAAATCCTTCGGCACAAAGGCCCGGATCTGCTTTTCACGGTCCACCAGGATACTGAGCGTCGGAGTCTGCACCCGTCCGGCTGTCGTCAGGAAAAATCCTCCGCCCTTGGAATTCAACGCGGTGAGGGCGCGCGTGGTGTTGATGCCCACGAGCCAGTCGCTCTCCGAGCGGGACTTCGCGGCCTCCAGCAGTGGAACCATTTCCTCCTCTTTCCGTAGACGGGAAAAGCCGTCCTGGATGGACTCCTTCGTCATCGACTGCAACCAAAGACGCTGCACCGGCTTCTTGCACTCCGC
>RFWS01000062.1 GCA_009921985.1 bacterium
GGAGGCACTCACCTTCAACGGCAGACCCCAGGGGGTCATTTCAATTTCCCAAGACTCCGCTCCCGTGCAGTTCTCTTGCGCTTGAGTCCAGTCAGTCCAGTTCACCCGTGTTTTCGGAGCCGCCACTTTCACGATGAAACCTCCCGGCTGGACCGCCAAAGCCTCGCGCCAAGTCTTGGGCTTTCCCTGCTGGGCGACCAGTAACAGCGGTGCCGGATCAATCCCCATCAGGTTTAAGCCGTTCCATTCCCCGTGGCGGTTTGGCTCCCAGAGTCGGCCCGGTTTGGCCGTCTTCACCCATTCATCGAACTTCGGGTTGATCTGAAACGTGATTTCCAAGTGGAGGTGAGCCCGCGACCGGTCCAATCCCGGACCCGTCCAACCCATGATGCCAAGAGGCTCCCCTGCCTTCACCGCCTGCCCCAATTGGGCCGTCGCTGAAGCGAGATGCCCATAGATAGAATAGACGGGCTGATCTCCCCACAGATGTTTCACGATCACCTGCCGCCCGTAGTCGGAAATCTTCTCGTCCTCGTTTACCCACACCACCATCCCGTCCGCAATGGCCCGGACCACATCAAGCGGTTCTCCCTTTTCGTCTCGCCGGAGCGGCTTGATATCGATCCCCTTGTGGAACCGCTCAAAGATCCGTGCCGGCTCGGGGTCGGAGGTCCGGACAAAACCGAACATGCCGGATTTCGTTTTTCTTCCAGCAGATACCGGTTTTCCGTCGGAAATTGCCACGGGATTCGGACGGTGGGCGATTTATCTTCGGCGAGTGCTGTGGCGGCTAGTAGCGCAAATAAAATCGGTAGGGACGATCCCACAGAATATCCGATCGAGATTTTTGACGCCCGAGGGTCCGACTTTCTATCGGGCGATCGGGGACGATCTCCCCTAGCCAAGCCCAAATTCAAGAGGTTGCCCATTTCGTAAACGCAAATGTAAACGTTAACGAACAGCGGATACTACCCCATCGTCCTTATCGGGCTTTCAGCGTCACCGTTCCACTCCGCAACGAGATAAAATTCCCCTGCCGCATCGCCCCCAATACCGTCACCACGACTTGTTCCCCGCCCTTCAGCTGCCGCACCTTGCGGGGCAACTCCTCCAAGGTTCTGGCCGGAACCTGTCCCAACCCCACCACCAACATCCCTTTTTGGATGCCGGCCTCCGCGGCGGGACCCCCCTTCTCCACGCCGACCACCAGCAGGCCAATTCTCCCTTGATAACCCAACTGCAGGGAGTCGTTCGGACTGCAGTCCTTGAGTTCCAGGCCAAATCTCTCCTTTAACACCACCGCGGCTGACCGCTCGGGCGGGGCCTTGATCTTCCCTTCCACAATCGCAATCGCTTCCTCCACCCAACGCTTCACCCGCTCGGCCGGAATGGCGAAACCAATGCTTTCCACGGGAAGATTTTGGGCGATGGACATCTTAGCGGAACTCAACCCCACCAGATTGCCCTCCCCGTCCACCAAGGGACCGCCGCTGTTGCCCGGATTGATCGCCGCATCCGTCTGAAGAAGGCCTTCCATGGTCAGATCCCCGATGGTCAGGGTCCGATCCTTGGCGCTGAGGATCCCGGCACTCACGCTGTTTTCGTAGCCAACCGGATTGCCCAGAACCAACACGGTCTGACCCAGCATATTCGGCGAAAGTTTTTCCAAATTGAGAAAGGGCAGAGGTTCCTTCGCGTCCACCTTGATCAGGGCCAGATCCTGCAGGTCGTCGTCCCGCAACAGCACCGCCTCGTAATCCTTGCCGTTCACCAAGGTGACGCGGATCTTGGGATTCGTCTCGCGGTTCGCCACGTGCTGGTTCGTGACGATGTAGCCGTCGGGACTCACAATCAGCCCCGAACCGAGATTCCGAAGCGGGGTCTGCAGGATTCGGTTACCCCGGGACATGCCTCCGCCGAAGTACCGCTCAAAGAAAACGTCGCGTGGATCCCTCACCTCCTGGGTCACCACCCCTTCCGTGTAAATGTTCACCACCGCCGGCCGCACCTTCTCCACCGCCTTCACGATCGGCTCGTCCTGGGGAGGAACCGCCCAAGCAAAACTTCCCGCCTGCAAGACAAACAAAAAAACGAAAAGCCTCATGATCAATTCATAAACCCTTTTTCGTGCCAAACAAGATCGGGGGGTGAGTGGCGGGACCGATCCTCCGGCTTACCCCTACCGTGATTTTAAAAATTCAGGCATCGAACATTGCGCGCACGGCTTGGCCCGGCAGAAATCCTTGTAGATCTGGAGCAGTCCTTCCCTTGCCAGATGGGTGCGGACATCAGATGGTGGAAACGGCACCCCCAACAAACGCACCGAGGCTGAACGCAACAGACCGGCATCCCCACCCGCCGGCCAACTCTCCATCCTTCGGCCTAATTCGAGTTCCGTCAGATCTGCCAACGGCGCCACCACTTGAAAAAGAAGAGCCATCGCACGATCCGCTCCGATCAACTTAGAGGAGGAAGATAGAACACGCCCATCCCAGCCAGCGTGATGGTCCCAGAACTCATCAGAGACAGATCCAACCATCTTCAAAAAGCAGGCAGAGTCACCCCTCCTCACTGATTCCATAAGGCTTTGCCAAACAAATGGATATGAAAGGCACGCAAGGGCGGCCAACCGGCGGTAGGGGGAGTTATTAGGGCGGGTTGCCCCCAGCCGCCAACCACTACCAGGAAGAATATAAGGCGCCCATTCCTCCCGAACCCTCCACCACCTAGCCCAGAGTTCCCGCAGCAGAGGTAAAGCGTACTCACTCACCCTGGAATGCGTCGGATCGGACAAGAGGCCAGCCACCCCATAAAGAACAGCGTTTCGCTCCAGAGGATCGGGAATCTGCAAAACCTTCCGGATCGGAACCGCCCGGGCCAGCGAGGAGAACGGTTCCCGGTTTTCGGAGAAGCCGAGCCCCTCCGCCAAGGCGATCCAGACCGCTTGCTCAAATCCAAATGAGCCAACCCTCGCCTGCGCCAAAGAACGTCGTTGTCGCAATCGATGCCATCCGGCCTCCTCCAGGATCTCCTTCAACTTTTCCGGCGGCAGGGCCAGCAGCGCCGGATGACATTGGCCGGGCTTCTCTCCCGAAAGAACTTCGGCGGGAGACGAGTGAAAGAGGGAGATCAGTTCCGTGAGTGGGGCGGAAAGCTGTTGCTCCAGGGCCACTTGGCGGATGCCCGCCGGAAACGACCCAATCAACCCGGGATCTGCCTGCCAGAAGACGTGCAGAAGAACATTTTTATAGGCTGGGTTGCTGGAATGTTTGTGGGCGCCCCAATCGGACGAGTGCCGGTGCAACTCCATATCCCCGGTCAAAACCCGGCCGTCTGCCGAGGAAAAAGAGGCCTGAAGAAAATCAGGACCCGGCCGGTGATTCCAGATGCCGGGATGAAGAAGCCGGATCGACTCCCCCTCCAGGGTGATCAGCGGATCCCGAACCAGCTGTTCAAACCAGATCCGCTGAAGGATGGATTCCGACAAAATTGGCCCCGGCTCCTCCCGCAGGAGATTTTCCCTTATCCATCGCCGGTACCCGAGGACCATAAGGATGAAACCGCGAAAAACGGAAAAGGATGCGGTCTTTTTGAGGCTTATAGAAAAAACATAGGCGCGGAAACCGTTCGTTTACGTTTACGATTACCTTTACGACCAACTTTTGAACCCCGTAGTTACTCCCAGCGTAAACTTAAACGGAAACCTAAACGACGACCTGTTGCCTGCTAGCCCCCATCTAACCGCCTTCAATCGGCTCATAGTCCCTCCAATCCCGTAAATCGTAATGCCACCACTCATCCGGCACGCCGGAGAAGCCGGCGTTGAACATGGCGTTGCGCAGAATCCTGGCCCGGCGGGCCACCTCCTTGGAAACATCGGAGAAATCCTCATCCGCCTTGGCGTTGAATTCATCGTGGTCACTTGGCATCTCCAGGATTTTCCCATTTTTGTCCGCCAGGGTTACATCCACGCTGGTTCCCCTGGTGTGACGGCTGATTTTACTCGGGGGGGTTAAAAATCGCCCATCCGGCTTAGCCACCCAAAGCGCCTTTTGAGCTGAAGCCGGTCTCCACGCATCCCAAATCACCAACCGATATCCTTCTTCCTGCAGATTCTTGGCCACTTTCCGGAGTTTTTGGATCGTTTCCGGTCGCAGGTAGGTCCTGGCTTCCGGATAAAGCGCCTTCCCCGTGATGTTGTTCGTGGAGGCATATCTCAGGTCCAGCACCAGACCGGGAATAATTTCGGGGGTGACCTCCACGAGTCGCTCGTCGGGGGTTGCCATAACCGCCGAAGCGAGAAGAAGAAGCGCCCAAGTCATCGAATGAAAATACACGGATTGAGGCATTTTACGATGGTAGGGCAGGGTCGATGACCCTGCCGCAACAGCCTCATCCAGGCTGCCCTACCAATTTTTCTTCCCCTTGGCCTTCCTGTCCGTATATCCACCGCATGAACAAGTTCCTTCTTTCCGCTCTGGCCCTCACCCTCATCCTTACCTCCCTTCTGCCTGCATCGGAGACCGCCGAGCGGGCCCGGGAAATGACCACCAACCTGGAGAAGATCGAGGCGCTCATCGACAAAACCGTGAAGGAATTGCGGGAGGCGCTCGACCAACTCAACCGCATCGCCGCCGAATCCGACAAACCCCGCGATGCCTTCGAGGATTACACCGACCAACTCAAGGACTACAAGGACGTCCAGGGGACGCTTTCCGACCGAATCAACCGCTTCCGCACGGTGGCGGATGCACGTTTCAAGGATTGGGACAGTGATCTAACCAAAATGGAAGGCGACCTAAAAAACATCAGCCAAGAGCGGATGAACAAAGCCAAGAAGGAATATGAAGAGGTGGACAAAAAGGTACGCCAGATCGGCGCCAAATTGACCAAGGCGGTTGACAAGCTACAGGAGGTCCAGACCTACTTTACGACGGAGCTCAATTCCGCCTCCATCCAGGCCGCCAGTAAGGTGACCGATGCCGCCAAAAAGTCTGCCGACGAAGTCATTCAGGCGCTCGAGGAAATGAAAGCCGATTACACCAAGCTGAAGGCGGATACTGCGGAGACGAAGGCGAAGGAGTAAAGCCGGCCCCAGCCGGTTTTCCCCGTTTAAGTTGAAGCTTAAGGAATCGGGCAGCGCTAATTCGAAACTTTCAGCCTCAGGAACGCCTTCGTTGATTCGCTGATCACTTTCACCGTCGCACTTTCCTTCCCTTCACCCGCCGGGGTGGCGGAGACCGGCTGGACAACGGCGTTCGACCATATTGCCAGATCGGTGCTCACCTGCACCTCGTACCGCACCCCGCCCACCGCATACTGTCCGTTCAGATAAGACCCGCCCGTGGGTCGGGTGTAGGTGTAAAGCATCTCCACCGTCCCACCCGGCCCGGGGCTTTTTGCCAGACCCAAGGCCGGCTGGGCCAAGGCGGCGGCATGGGCAATCTCCTCGGTACTGGCCGCCTGCCGGACGGTCGCCTGCCAGAGTTGGCCCCCGTCCTTCTCCACCACGGTGGTGTCGACCGCATATCCGGGCTGGTTGAAGACGAGTTGGTAATTGTCACCCAAAACGATCCCGTTCTGTGCCCAGATCAGATCAAAGGTCTGCCAGCTGCCCGAAACCGGCCCGGTGTAGGAGCCGTAGAACATTAGGTTGACGATTCCGTCCAGCATTGCTGCTCCATTCCGGACAAAGATCTGGTCGTAAAGCGTGGTCCCCTCTAATCCGCCCAGCTCCAGCAAGAGAGAGCTGCCGTCATTCCGCAGGGTGTAATCACCACTGGAGAGATCCCACGCCCCCGGCGATCTTCCCGGACCCCATCCAATATTGCCCCCGGTGGCGGCTCCGTTAAGTCCCGTGGCATCCGCCAGGGAAGTGCCCGCTCCCTCGTCCAACTTGTAGTAAGCCCTCAAGCTGGTTTCATAGGGTGAAAGGGCGGGCCCAGCTTTATCCGCACTGATCTGGGTACCGGTCCGCACCCCGGAATAAATCCGGATATCGTCCAACTGGCCGCGGAATCCGTTGCCGAACACCATTTGCAGGTTGCTCCAGTTCAAGCTGGACGTCAGCGAGAAGCTGCTTCCAGCCGTGCCGTCGGCAAAGAGCTGGACGGAGAAACTCGATATCACCATGGCTACATGCGTCCACCCAAGGGGGTTGGCGAGGTCGACGGAAGCCGTCGTGGCAAAACCCCCGGTCGGGGTCAGCTTTGCACTCAGATTGGCGACGGTGCTGGAGGTATAATTCAAATCGATGGCCAATTCCGAATTTTCGGTCGGCCCATTTTTACTGACCACGCGGT
>RFWS01000063.1 GCA_009921985.1 bacterium
ACAATCCATAGATCGCCGTGTCCGTGAGGTCCAACTGGCTGAAGCCGTACCGGGCCAGTTCGCGGGGCAGAATGACGGCAGGCTCATCCGACATGGATAGTTTCCCCAGCTGATATTTGATCTGAATTTCCCACAAACTGATCTGGCTGTAGAAAACCTCCGTCTTGGGATCCGCCAGTTCCCGCCGAACAGAAGCCGGCACGGAATCCTCCTGCCCCATCAGGTAAAGCAGCGGCGCGGTGTCCAGCAGGTAAGTTCCAGCCATGGCTTTCTTAATCTCCACCAAACATTTTTTGGATTTCACCATCCGCCTCAAAAAAATCAGGCCCCAGCTTAAAAATCCCTTTCGACAAACCAAAAACCCTGGGCGCCGACCCCTTGCGGTCCAAGGGCCTGATTTCGGCGAAAGGTTTGTTTCTTTCACAGAGAACCACTGTTTCGCCCGCCTTTACCATCCTAGCGTATTTGGAAAGCTTTGCTTTTGCCTCATTTATGTTGATTTGCACCATGGTAGTCTAATAGGTCATGTTTAAGGTCAAGTCAATATTTTTACATAATGCCATCATTTCCATGTACTTAGCCCAAACTTATCCAACATCACCGAGTTTTGCTATTTTGCCAAAACACCACGTTCTTGCAATCGCCTATTCAAGCCCGCCGTTTTGCCCCGGAGAAACTCCTTCAGAAATTTAACCCAGACCACCGTTCCCAAAAATGGTAACCCGGCTAAACTAAGACCAGTGATTTACAACTTCATCGTTGTTGGGGGCGGAATCGTGGGGCTGGCAACTGCGCTACGGATCCTAGGGGCATGGCCGGGGGCGAAACTTCTACTCCTAGAAAAAGAAAGGACGCTCGGCTGGCACCAGACGGGGCACAACAGCGGGGTGCTGCATGCAGGCCTCTATTACAAACCGGGATCGCTCAAGGCGAAGCTGGCGGTGGAAGGACTCCGGCAGATGGTCGATTTTTGCCAACAGCACAATGTTGCGCATAAGCAGTGCGGTAAGGTTGTGGTGGCCACGGATAAGGAGGAGCTGCCGAGGCTGGAGAAGCTTTTGGAGCGGGGCACAGCCAACGGCTTAAAGGGGCTTCGTAAGCTTGGCCTTGAACAGATCCGGGAAATCGAACCCCATGCGGCTGGTCTGGCGGCAATTCATGTCCCAGAGGAAGGAATTGTGGATTACGGGGCGGTGGTTCAGGCGATGGCCAAGGAAATTCGAAGGTTGGGTGGCGAAATTAGAACGGAAGAGCCAGTGGAAAGCTTAAAAGGGGCAAGCGGAATTTGGAGAATTCTAACCCCCAAGGATGCATATGAGGCGAACCAGGTCGTCGCTTGTGCGGGGCTGTACTCCGACCGGATGGTTTCGAAGTCAGGAATGAAGCCATCCGCCAAGATCATGCCGTTTCGGGGTGAGTACTACATGATCCGCAAAGAAAGGCAGTCGCTGGTCAGGAATCTAATTTACCCAGTACCCGACCCTCAATTCCCTTTCCTCGGAGTGCACTTCACGCGGATGATCCAGGGTGGCGTGGAAGCGGGACCCAACGCGGTTCTGGCTATGGCACGGGAGGGTTACTCTTGGAGCAATATCAACCTGCGGGATTTGGCAGAAAGCCTCTCTTTTCTGGGCCTATGGAGGTTCATGCTTAAATACCCCTCCATCTGCAGTTACGAGATCTGGCGATCGATCAGCCGCAAGGAGTTTTGCCGTTCCCTGCGGAAATTGGTCCCGGAGATCCAGGAGGACGACCTGGAGCCCGGCTCCGCCGGCGTTCGCGCCCAGGCGATGTCATCGGACGGAGCACTGGTGGAGGATTTCTCTTTTGTGGAAGGTCCGGGGATTCTGCATGTCATCAATGCGCCCAGCCCGGCGGCCACGGCGAGTTTGGCGATAGGAACCGAAATCACTCGTCGTTTGAAAATTTTCGATCGTTGATGCCCCTCCCCGGACTTTCCTTGCGGGAAAAGCCCGGGGAGGCAGCGATCCGAGGGTGGTCAGCAGGACCGAAGCTGCAGAAACGGCGGAAGTTCGGAGGCGATCACCAGAATTTCCCGGCTTACCCGCTCTCCGAGCCAATCTTTCCATTCCCGAGCCCAGCCTTCCCGTAACACGGACAGGTCAGCCCCTTCCCCGCTGCAGTCCGGCCAATGATTGTTCTGTTTCCTTTTTTGTTTTTTCATAAATCATGCCCCTTAACGCACCGGTGTCGGCGCACTCCAGGATCCCGTCCTCCCGGCCCTATCGACGGCGCGAACGGCCGCAGTCAAACCGGTGACCCCCCGGAAAGAGCCCACCGTCCGGGCGCTGGTACCGGTAACCTGTCCCGCCGCATAGACCGTGCCGTTTTTGGACAAGACCACATCATAAGCCACCGCATCGGGAACCGATCTCCAGCTGATATTCACCCGGCCGAACGAATCAAACAAAGCGGTTACACCCGAGGGAATCCCCAGAGATGGCAGAACCTGGAAGGTTCCGCCGAGCTGGATGGTTCCGGTCGCCCCGTTGTACCCATCGACCGCGATACGGTAAGTGGTGCCAGCAACCACCGCAACGCCCACCCGACTGCTCTGAATCCGGCCAGGAACCTCGTCATCATTGGAAGCCAGATGGCTAAGCGCATTCACACTGTTGCCGGTGTAGACAGCCAAAGTGGTGTCGTAATTGGAGCCAGCCGTGGACAGGGTCAAAAGCCCCGTAGCCGGCGCTGTCCAATTCCACCAAACGGATCTCCGTCCAGAGACGCCGGCATGGTTCGGCTCTCCCCCCTCGCTGGTGGCATTCGCATTGGAGCCGGCAGCTTGAAAGCTGCTACCGGTCAGCGCCCCGGCTGCCAAAAAGTTGTCATTGGAGGGTCCGACCGGAGTTGTTTGACAGGTCAAGGTGATGTCTCCCGAAGCCCCCAGCTTGCCATCGACCGCAATGCGGTAAGATGTTCCCTGCCGCACCTGGAAAAGAACGGCACTGTCCGTTTGTCCCCCTGCGGCATTGTCGTTGGCAATCACAGGAGTCAGGCCAGCGACCTGGTCCCCGGTGTAAACCGCCAAGACCGTGTCAAAGGATGATCCGGAGGTGCGCAGGTTGCAGGACCCAGAAACGGGAGCTGTCCATACCCACCAAACCGACTTGGAGGGTGCGTTCCCCGCGTGGGCGGGTTCCCCCACCTCAGCTGTTCCGTTCAGATTTTGCCCAGTCATGGTCCACGAGGAGGACCCGGCCGCGATGGCCGAGGCAAAAGCATCGTTCACAGGAGGGGTGGGCGGCTGGGGCGCGGGAGCAGATCCCTGAAGCGCCCGAGCCAAATTTAGACGCCCTCCCGATGCCACTCGCCCCCGCAGTGACGAAACCGGATCGGTGGCTGAAAGCAGACGGCGGATCAGGCCGCTGTAACTCTCCGCAGGGAACTGGGCAGCCAAAACCGCCAAGGCCCCGGCCACGTGCGGGGTGGCCATGGACGTTCCGCTGTAGGAGGCGTAGGCAGAATCACTGGAATTCACCGTGGAAAGAATCCCCTGCCCAGGTGCCCCCAAATCGACCGTCGCAGTCCCATAGTTGGAAAAGGACGCCATGGAATCGGTGCTGGTCGTCGCCGCCACCGAAACGATGTTGTCGGAAGAGTAACAAGAGGGGTAGTTGGGGGATTGGTCGGTATTGCGGCTCTCATTGCCGGCGGCGGCCACAAAGAGAATGCCGGCCGCACGGGCCCTTTCGATTGCCGACAAAAGGCTGGCGCTGGAACCTCCGCCCCCCCAGCTATTGCTCATAATTTTGGCTCCGTTGCTGCGGGCATAGTCAATGCACCGAATCGCGTCACTGGTTGCGCCGCTTCCCGAGGCGGAAAGAAACTTGCAGGCCATCAGCTTGACCCCCCAGGCAACCCCGACAACACCTACACCGTTATTCCCGACGGCCCCGATGGTGCCGGCACAGTGGGATCCGTGCCCCTGGTCATCATTGGGATCACCGTCGTTGTTATAGGCATCCAGGCCAAACACGTCGTCTACCAGTCCGTTGCCGTCGTCATCGCGCCGGTTGCCAGCGATTTCCCTCGGGTTCCGCCACATATTGGCCGCCAAATCCTGGTGGGTGTACCGGATTCCCGTATCGATGACTGCAACCACCACTCCATCAGCCCGCGAGCGAATCTCCCATGCCTCGGGAGCATCCATGTCCACATCGTTGGCCTGATGCAATCCCCAGAGAGAGCCGTCCCGGAATCTGGGATCATTCGGAACAAGATCCGCCTGGACGATGAAATCCGGCTCTGCCACCAAAACTGCCGCATCGTCCAGAGTGGCTTCCAGTGCCTTGGGAAGCGCCTCCGCCGAGGACGAGCTGAGGTGCAGCCGATACAGCGGAACTTCCGGAGTGATTCTTTCCAAAGAGATCGCGTCGGAACCCAGGCTCGCCAGAACGGCGGCAGGGTCCTCTCCTTCCGCCAGGGTCACCAGGAGATGGTCTGCCACCATCTCTTCCCGAGTCAGGACACGGCCGGAAGCTGTATCCATAACCTCTTCAGTCCGAATCATCGAATATTTAAAATCCGTCTCCAAGATCCGAACCCGCGTAACCTGATCATGCCCCGGCCCCGGCACCTCGACCGATTCCTTTATCCGCGCACCCGGGAACCGTTTGAGTTCCTCGCTGGAAGGACGCTCCATGGGAGAGGGACTGGCGGGAACCACCCGACTGACCTCCCGGACGGCGGTGGGAATGTTTTCGATCTTGGGCTGGTCCCCAAGACCCTCCTGCTGGGTGGCCTGTTTTCCGGCAGATCGGTGTTCGGTAAGCCCCCCCTTGTTCCTCCCAAAGGAGTCGGGCAAGGAAGAATAGATGAATCCCGCCGCAAAGAAGGCGGCGGCCAGGATCACCGTGGTGGCGAGTGCGCCGAGTCTGCTGCGGGACGCAGGATTATGGTTTTCCGGGTTTTCTTTCGAGTTCGATTGGCTTGGCTTGTTCATGGATCATGGGTAGAGCCAAAAAACCGACCCCGCAAAGTGCGTTTTAAGATATGTGATAAACCGTTGATGGAGGGGATGATCGGCTTGTTTTAGGGATAAACGGCAGGCTAAAAATACGCTGCGGCTTCGCAGCGTAGGAAAAATAGAAATTTTACGGCTTTTGGGGAGATACCCGTTTAGCCAATTTGGCCTCCAACAGGCGGGTGTGCCGGACGAGGGTGGAGTAAAAGGTGGAGGCGGCGATGTAGAACCCCGGATAGCCGTCGAGGAAACCGAGCCGAAGAAAATACGCACGGAAGAATCGCCAGAAGGCCCGAAAGGCCGTCTCCGCCGGATGCCAGCGGGCGCCTTTCTTTAAGCGGGATTCGAGATAGAGATCCGAAAAGTAATTGATCTTGGAGACGTAGCTGGAGATGGAAGGGTTCGAGTAGTGAAGAATGTCCCCGTTTAGGGTGCCGATCCGGCCATTAACCTCCAGTCGGTCATGGGGATCTATCCCCCCCCATTTCGCTTTGCCGGCTTTCCATAGCCGGGTCTGCCAATCGGGATACCAGTCGCCATGCCGGACCCAGTGACCGAGGAACAAGGAGCAACGGGCCATCCGGAAAGCATCGGGCGCGTTCACCTGAACCGAGAACATGAAACGGGCGATCGAATCGCGTAGCCTGGCAGAAATCTCCTCGTCGGAATCCAGACCCAAGATCCACGGTTGGTTGGCCTTGCCGGCGGCGGAGTTCTTCTGGGCGATGTGCTCTTTCCAAGGCTCGCGAAACACCTTAGCCCCAAGCTTTTCGGCAATCTTGTCGGTCCCATCAGTGACATCATCATTGACCACTACGATCTGTTCGGCCGTCCAGCCCTGAACGCTTTCCAGCGCCCGCCCGATCCGCCCGGCGTCCGGCCCGGAAATCATGGCGACGGAGATTGGAAGCGGGGTGTTCACGAACCCATATTATGAGGTTTGAGATGAAGATGAAGATTAAGATGAAGGGGGGGGCATAAAAGTGGCAAGAGGCCAAGTTTATCGGCTCGCAAGTGGACAGGGCTTTATTTATGTTTTCGGTTCAGGGGCAGGTGCCGGAGCGGTCTATCGGGCACGCCTGGAAAGCGTGTGTTGGTGAAAGCCAACCGAGGGTTCGAATCCCTCCCTGTCCGCAGCGTAAGCAAGGACAGGGAATCGTATCTGCCGTAGGCGTAATTCGGATGGGCCTAGGGAAAGAGGGGGCCAATCCCTCCCTGTCCGCAGCGTAAGCAAGGACAGGGAATTGTATCTGCCTTAGGTGTAATTCGGATGGGCCTAGGGAAAG
>RFWS01000064.1 GCA_009921985.1 bacterium
CCCGTCCGATCCACGCGGATCCCGTTTACGAAAGCCCGCTCGTCGGGCGGATGATCGGATACGTGCTGCGAAGGGGGAAGCTCTCGACCGCGAGCCGTCTGGTTTATAACGCAATCAAGCGCGCCAACGAAGGCGGCTCGGGCGGCGACCCGCTCGCCGTGGTCAGCAAGGCCGTCGACAACGTGAAGCCCCGTCTTGAGGTGAAGTCCCGCCGCGTTGGCGGCGCCACCTACCAGGTGCCGGTGGAAACCAGCCCCGAGCGGCAACTGGCGCTCGCCCTGCGCTGGATCGTGGACTTGGCCAACAACCGCAAGGGAGTCGCTTTCGAGAAGGCTCTGGCCCAGGAAATCCGCGACGCCGCGGCCGGGCAGGGGAATGCCGTGAAGAAACGGGACGAAACCCACCGCATGGCGCAGGCCAACCGGGCCTTTGCCCACCTGCGCTGGTAAGGAGACGACCATGCCTCCCGCCGCCAACGGTACCCTTACACGCTCGAACGCACACGCAACATCGGGATTTGCGCGCACATCGATGCCGGCAAGACCACGCTGACTGAGCGGATCCTTTTCTACACCGGCAGCATCCACAAGATCGGTGAGGTGCACGAAGGCACGACGGTGACCGACTGGATGGAGCAGGAGCGTGAGCGCGGTATCACCATCACATCCGCCGCCACCACCTGTTTCTGGCCGGTGCGCGAAGAGGCGGGTCTCGTGAAGTCTTTCGAAAAAACCAAGAACCGCATCAACATCATCGACACCCCGGGACACGTGGATTTCACCGCCGAGGTGGAACGTTCGCTCCGCGTGCTCGACGGTGCGATCGCCGTGTTTTGCGGTGTGGCGGGGGTTCAACCCCAAAGCGAAACCGTTTGGCGTCAGGCCAACAAGTACGGGGTGCCCCGGATCGCCTTCGTCAACAAGATGGACCGCACGGGCGCGGATTTTGAGAAAGCCGTCCATGAAATGCGGACCAAGCTTGGCGCCAACGCCGTGCCGATCCTGCTGCCCCTCGGCAAGGAAGATAAGCTCCTCGGCCAGATTGACCTCATCAACCAAAAGGCCTTCCTACAGCAAGAACCTCGGTTCGACCTACGAGATCGCCGACATTCCCGCCGAATACAAGGAAGAAGCTAAGAAGGCGCTCGACCGTTTGGTGGAAGCCGTGGCCGACGTGGATGAGGAGGTCGGCAACATGTTCCTAGAAGAAAAGCGTCCGACGGCCAAACAACTCAAGGAAGCCATCCGTCGGGTGGTGATCGCCAACAAGCTGGTGCCGGTGGTCGGTGGTTCCGCCTTCAAAAACAAGGGGGTGCAGGGGCTGATTGATGCCGTGGTGGAATATCTCCCCAGCCCGATCGACATTCCTCCGGCCGTCGGTCACAGCACGGAAAATCCCGAAGAACGCATCCCGGTCAAAGTGGATGACGGCGAAAAATTCTGCTCCCTGGCCTTCAAGCTTTGGACCGATCCTTACGTCGGGAAGCTGATCTTTTTCCGTGTTTACTCCGGAAAGCTCAGTAAGGGCGAATTTATCTACAATTCCCGCACTCGGAAACGGGAACGCGTCAGCCGCCTTGTCCAGATCCAGGCCGACAAGCGGGAGGACATTGACACTGTTTTTGCCGGGGACATCGCCGCCACCGTGGGCCTAAAGGACATCGCCACGGGTGACACCCTTTGCAACGAGGAGTTTGAAATCACCCTCGAGCCACCCAGCTTTCCGGAACCCGTCATTTCAATGGCAGTCGAGCCCAAGACAAAGGGTGATCGCGAAAAGATGGGCGAGGCCCTGCAGCGTCTCTCGGAAGAGGATCCTACCTTTATGGTGAAGACCAACGAGGAAACGGGGCAGACCATCATTAGTGGGATGGGTGAGCTCCACCTTGAAATCATTTGCGACCGTCTCAAACGTGAGTTCAGCGTGGAGACCAATGCAGGCGCCCCGCAGATTGCCTACCGCGAAACAATCACCAAACCGTCCCCCGGGGAAGGGAAACTGATCAAGCAGTCAGGGGGACGCGGGCAGTACGGACATGTCATTCTGCAGGTGGCGCCCCAGGAACGGGGCAAGGGGATTGAGATCGAAAATAAGGTGACCGGCGGAAACATTCCAAAGGAGTACATTCCCGCCGTGAAAAAGGGCGTGGAAGAGGCCCTGCTCAATGGGGTGATCCATGGCAGTCCGGTCATTGACATGAAGATTCAGATCATGGATGGCTCATACCACGAGGTGGATTCGAACGAGTTGGCTTTTAAAATGGCCGCGATTTTTGCGGTGAAGGACGCGATGCAGAAGGCGGGCCCGATTCTGCTGGAGCCGATCATGTCCGTGGAATGCTCCACCCCTGATGAGTTCCAGGGAGACATCCTGGGTGACATCAATAGGCGTCGCGGCAAAATTATGAACGTTGATTCCAAGAATCTAACCTCAATCGTCAAAGCCGAGGTTCCACTGGCCGAAATGTTTGGTTACGTGAACACGATCCGATCTCTTTCCCGCGGCCGCGCCGCCTACTCCATGGAACCCTCCCACTTCGAGCAGGTGCCCTCCAGCGTCCTGGCGACAGTGACCCAGCAAAAGAAAGGATAAGCCATGCCCGCGACCCGCATCCGTATTCGTTTAAAGTCTTTTGACTACCGCCTGCTTGATAAAGCGGCGGGGGAAATTGCCGAGACCGCCAACCGCACTGGTTCGAGAGTCGCCGGCCCGATCCCGCTGCCGACCAAGATCGAGCGCTACACGGTCAACCGTTCGCCGCATTGCGACAAAAAAAGCATGGAGCAGTTCGAGATCAGGACTCATAAGCGTCTTCTGGACATTCTGGAACCATCCGGAAAGACCGTGGACGAATTAAAGAAGCTCAACCTCCCGGCCGGGGTAGACATCACCATCAAGATCTAAAGGAGAAACCATGATCGAGCGTTTTGGCATGATCGGAAAGAAAGTGGGTATGACCCGGGTCTATGACGACCAGGGCCAAGCCACTGCCGTGACCGTCATTTCCGCCGAGCCCAACACCGTTTACGAGGTCCGCACTCCGGAGAAAAACGGGGTCAAGGCAGTCGTGCTTGGAACCGGCGAACGGAAAGCTATCCGGACCAACAAAGCCCAGAGGGTTGCGTTTGAAAAGCAGGGGAGAAAGAATCCTCTGGCGCTCCGCCAGTTCCGGGCTGCTCCGGCCGATCTAGCGGTGGGAACCGAAGTGACCTTGACCCGATTCAAGGCTGGTCAGCTTGTCGACGTGCTCGGTGTTTCCAAGGGGAAGGGGTTCCACGGGGTCATGCGGAAGCATAATTATGCCGGTCAGGCGGATGCCCACGGTTCCACCACACACCGGCGGAACGGTGCCATCGGCTGCCGCTCCACTCCCGGCCGTGTTTATAAGAATGCCGGGATGCCAGGAACCTTTGGTGGCGACAATTGCACCGTCCAAAATCTCAAGGTCATTCAGGTCCGGGAAAACGACAAACTCCTCCTCATCCGGGGGGCGGTGCCGGGACCGAACGGCAGTCTGGTGATTGTGCGGGATGCGATCAAAGCCGAGGTGAAGGCCTGAATATGAGCAAGGCCAAGCCCATTAATCTGGCTGCTGCCGAGAAAGCCCTCGGAGTTGAGCTTTATAAAAACCGCAAGGCTAGCCAGGCCCTGCACGAGGCCGTGACCGCCTATCGGGCTGCCCGGCGCTCCGGAACGCACAGCACTTTGACCAAGGCGACCGTGGATCTTTCCGGGAAGAAGCCTTGGAGGCAAAAAGGGACCGGTCGCGCCCGCGCCGGCTACAAATCTTCCCCGGTTTGGGTAGGCGGCGGAGTGGTCTTTGGGCCGCATCCCCGCAGTTATCGTAAGAACCTTCCGAAAACCGTTTTAAAAACCGCCCTACGCCGAGCCATAAGCGACCTAGCCACCAAGGGCACCTTGCACACTGGTTCTGTCCCTGCCCTGAAGGCGCCGAAGACCAAGGAGTTAATCGGGTGGATCAAGGATTCCGGGTTGCCGCTCTCCTGCCTGATCGTGACCTCCAAGCAACCCGAGCAGAACCTCCTCAAGGCGGCCCAGAATCTGCGGGAAGTGGATTTACGCACGGCCCGCGAGGTTAACGCCGAAGACCTTCTCCGCCGGAGTCAGGTTTGGATCGCGGAAGACGCCTGGCTGGAATTGGGTAAACGCCTGCAAAACAAAGCCAAGGCGGAGGTAAAGTCATGAGATCTCCGACCGACGTCATTGTCCGCCCTTGTGTTTCCGAGAAGGGAACCCGTTTGGTTTCCGCCCACAACCAGTACCTTTTTGAAGTGGCTCCGGACGCCACCAAGCTGGAAATCCGTCAGGCGATCACCGCCCTCTTTGGTAAAAAGGTGGTTCGCGTGAACACCTTCCGCAAGATTGGCAAAATCCGCCGTTCCCGTCGGGGCGAATTGGGCCGAAAGAACCACACCAAGCGGGCCATCATCACCCTGGCGGCGGGCCAGAAGATCGAGACCGCGTAAGGAGATTATTATGGCCCTTAAAGAATTCCGACCCCTGACCCCGTCACTCCGTTACACACTGTTGCGGGATTTCTCTGAGCTGACACCCGATTCCAAGCCCGAGAAAAAACTCCTCGAGATTAAACGCCGCACCGGTGGCCGTAACGCCTACGGCCGGATGACCTCCCGCCATCGCGGTGGCGGTCATAAAAAGAAGTTCCGGATCATTGAATGGAATCGCCGCAAACGTACCAGCGCTGGCACGGTGCTGGGAATCCAGTACGATCCGAATCGTTCCGCCCGTCTCGCCTTGGTCGAGTATGGTCCTAAGGATCGCGCCTATATCCTAGCTCCCGAAGGATTGAAAGCGGGTGCCAAGGTTGTTGCCGGCCCCTCTGTGGCTGCCGAAATCGGCAACGCTTTGCCTCTTCGGGCGATTCCCCAAGGATTGCCCCTGCATAACATAGAAATGGTACCCGGAAGGGGTGCGCAGATTGTTCGCTCGGCTGGCACCGCCGCCATCTGTACGGCGATCGATGGGGATTATGCTCTTCTCAAGCTCCCCTCTGGCGAAATCCGCCGTCTCCATGCCGATTGCTATGCCACCGTTGGGCAGGTGGGAAACGTGGCCCATGAAAAGGTTAGTCTCGGGAAGGCAGGCCGTGCCCGCTGGTTGGGTCGCCGTCCGCACGTCCGCGGCATGGTGATGAATCCCATCGACCATCCAATGGGAGGAGGTCAGGGAAAGAGCAAGGGCGGTGGTGGACGTCAGCATCCGGTATCGCCTTGGGGCCAGTTGGCTAAGGGCTTGAAAACCCGCCATCGTCACAAACCTTCCACCCGGTTCATCGTCCAAGACCGGAGAAAGAAAAAGTCGTCATGAGCCGTAGCTTGAAAAAAGGCCCGTTTATCGACGACCATCTGATGGTGAAGATCCAGAAGATGGGCGCCGCCAAGAAACCGATTAAAACGTGGTCGCGTCGTTCGATGATCGCCCCGGAATTCGTCGGCCATACCTTCCTCGTCCACAACGGCAAGGCCTTCAACCCGGTGTTTGTCACGGAGAACATGGTAGGTCACCGGCTGGGCGAATTTTCACCCACCCGCGTTTTCAGGAAGCACGGCGGCCATACCGAGAAGGTGACGAAATGAAATCCTTCCTCCTACTTTCCTTGGCCGCCTTCACGACGGTTGCTGCGAATTCCCCCAGGGTGGATGAGCTGGCCATGGCTCAGGCCGAGGCCAAGGCCTATCGCGAGGCTTGGTTGGATCTCAAGCGGCGTGATGAGCTGCTGGGGGTGGCCACGCTTAGCCAGGAGGCCAAGGACAGTCATGACAAGGTCGCCCGGCTGGCAGGGGAGTTGATTCGTTCCGAGAAAGCCCGGCAGGAAGTATTGGCCAAGGCCAAGGCCGCGGTTGAAGCCGCTGTGAAGTGGGCCGCCGAGACCGATTCGGCCAGGCGAGCATCGGCACGTTCCGATTTTGAATCCGCCAAACGCACCCTGGAAGCCGCCATGCAGAAAACTGTCGTTCCCAGGGCCATTGCTTCCGGTTTGACCGATGCCCAGATCGTGGCGGTGGACCGCAACCAACAGGCGGTGGTTCTAAACCTAGGTAGCTTGCAGGGAGCGAGAGAGGGCATGCCGTTCCGCATTCTCCGCAAGGATCAGGTGATCGGAAGTTGTCGGCTGATCGAGGTTCGTGAAATGACTTC
>RFWS01000065.1 GCA_009921985.1 bacterium
TCCCGCTCCACCACCCGACAGGCAAGCAACCGAAACGCCTGCTGGTCCCGAAATCCCAGCATTTCACGAAACCGGTCGTTCTCGGTACGGAGGTAATCCATCTGGCGGATTTCTGTCTGCAGACGGACATTCTCAGCCCGGAGATTACGATTTTCTTCCTCCAAAGCGTCGTATTGCCGCAGGCTCTGGCGAAAGTCTGCCCAACGATCCCGCAGTCCCGCCCAGGCGCGCGCCACCGGGGAGATCGTTTCGATCGTGACGCGCTCCGTCCAACGGTTGGTGACCGGAGCAAAGAAGATGGCCACAACGCCGACCACCAGCACCGCGGCGGAACCAAGATACATCCACGTGCGGGACATCGAAGGGAAGGGGGAAGGAGACTTTGGTCGCCGGGGAAAGACGGGTTAGCCCCGTCCGTCCGCCATGGTCAACTTTGTCAAAAACTCCAGTTCATCGAGGACTTTGCCGGTTCCTTCCACCACCGCGCTGAGCGGATCTTCGGCCACATGGATGGGCAGACCGGTTTCCTCGCTTAAAAGTCGATCCAGGCCGCCGCCAACACCACCCCACGCTCCACCAGGTCGCTCGAAAGCTCCGGCGGGCAACGTTCCAAGGTCAAACGGACGCTTTCCAGGATGATCTGGATGGGTTCGAGCAGGGCCTCACGCACTTCCTGCGAGGTGATGGTGAGGGTCTTGGGCAACCCGGCCACCAGATCGCGGCCGCGCACTTCCATGGAGGTCTCCTTCTCCATGGGGTAGACAGACCCGATCTTCACCTTGATATCCTCCGCCGTGCGCTCCCCGATCATGAGGTTATAGGCCCGCTTGAGGTAATTCATGATGGCCTCATCCAGCTCGTCCCCGGCGACCCGTACACTGCGGCTGAAAACAATTCCCCCGAGGGAAATGATCGCCATCTCCGTGGTGCCACCCCCGATGTCGATGATCATGTTGCCGGAAGCGTCCTGGACCGGCAGACCCACCCCAATCGCGGCAGCGAGCGGCTCCTCAATCAACCGGACGCTGCGCGCTCCCGCATGGGCGGCCGATTCACAGACGGCGCGACGCTCCACTTCGGTGATGCCGGAAGGAACCGCAATCACCAGGCGGGGCCGCGGCCGCCAACGATTTTGCCGCTTCGTTGCCTTCTCGATGAAACACTTGAGCATGGCCTCAGTGACCTCGAAATCGCTGATCACTCCATCCTTGAGGGGCCGAACAGCCACAATGGAGCCCGGGGTTCGGCCCAACATCCGCTTGGCCTCATCTCCCACCGCCAAAACCCGGCGCGTGGCTTGGTCCATCGCCACAACCGAAGGTTCCCGGAGCACAACTCCCTTGCCACGGACAAACACAAGAGTGTTGGCCGTGCCTAAATCGACACCCATGTCGTTCTCTAAAAAGGGAAAAAGCTTATCCAGCATAAATATGTAAAAAGTAAGTCTCTTCGAGAACCCGGCCTCCGTCAATCCCCAAAAGGATCATTTCCCCTATCGCACCCCCCCCACCCGATGTATGAAGAAAAAGGTGACACTTCCAGAACAGGTCGGGGTAATGGTTCTTCCGCAAACGGTCTTTTTTCCACACCACCTTCTTCCCCTTCGCATTTTCGAACCACGCTACCGTGAAATGCTAAGAAAGGCCCTCGAGGGCTCCCGGATGTTTGCCGTCGCCATGGAGGAACCCCAACGTCCGGCGGCCCGGGTGGGGGGACTGGGACTCATCCGCTCCTGCGTCCAGCAGCAGGATGGAACCTCCCAACTCGTCCTCCAAGGACTGGCCCGGATCAGGCTGGATCATCTTGTCCAGGTTCAGCCGTATGTGATCGCCTCCCCGGAACCCGTCGAGGAGACCACCCCCTCATCCCCCTCGGAAACCGTCGTGCAGGAGGCTCTCGCGGCAAAAATCCTCGAACAATTGGAAAAAATCGAAATCCCGGGCGAAGCTGGCCTCGGGGAAATGAAAAAATTCCTCCGCCATCTGGAGGATCATCACGCCTTGGTGGATCTCGTCGCCGGATGTTTCCTGCGGGATCCGGCCAGCCGGCAAATCATTCTGGAAACCGCCTGCTTGACCGACCGGTTACGGCTCCTCTGCAAACAAATATCGGAAATTAAGTAATCTACTCGCAATTATTAATAATCTAATATTTTTCCTATCCAACCAACGGTGAAAGAGTCATCCACAGAATCTAGGCATATCTTTTTTGGGATATTTTTATTGTAGTAAATCCTGTTTTTGGGCACGATTGCCCCTTGAAGAAAAATCCAACTATCGGGGATATCAAAACCCAGATTAACCCTCCGGCCCGAAAACAAGTATCATGGAAAACCACGCCATTAACCGTAGGGACCATTTCCACAGAACCTGGCCTACAAAACCTCTCAAATCCCCCAACCGGCATTGATCTTGCTGAAATTCGCCTGGACCTTCTTCTTTCGAAAGGGGTGGAACCGGAAACCATCCTTGAGGCCATGGCGAAGAAGGAGATTCCCATCCTTCTCACCCTCCGCACCCGGGAAGAGGGAGGCGCTTTCAACTGGCGGTCCCGCCAACGGGTTCTTTTTTTCTTGGCCTTTCTTCCCTTCGCCGACGTGGTTGATCTGGAACTGACCAACCTCCCAAGGTTGGGCCGCGTTCTCCGGGCTGTGCGTCGTTCCAAACGGGATCTGATTCTTTCTTCCCATTCCCTGAAACGAAAGCTCACCCCTCTGCGCCTCAAACGCTTGCTGACCGAATTCCGCAAAACCCGGGCCACCGTCTACAAAATCGTCGGATTGGCCCGCCGATCCCGCGATCTCCGAGCCTTGGCTGAACCCCTGCTCAGCCTCCCGCATATGCGGCTGGCCGTGCAGGCATCAGGCCCCCTGGCAACTGCCTCCCGCCTCTCCTTCCCCGCTTTGGGTTCCCGACTCCTTTATGTCCACCTCGATGAGCCGGCGGCACCCGGGCAACCCGGCCATGACACTTCCTTCACCCTGGCAGGCATGCGCGGCTTCATCTCGGCGAAAAAAAACTAACGCCCTAGTTCAGGCTACGTTTCGGCCGCAAGGCGCCGGGCACAGAGGTCTCCACCTTGCCTGAACTGCTGGAGACCACAGGAAAACCTCCGGGCGCAGGACCTCCTCCTCGGAAAAGAAAACCCGCCACCAAACCATGCACGCCCATCAGGATAAAAATCAGGGCCGCCCCCCCGGCTCCCATTTGCGCCCGGGCCAGCCTTCTCTTCCGGTCCTCCCGCTCTTTTTCCTGTTTTTCCTCCGAAACTTTCCCGCGCCGGTTCAACTCCTCCGCCAGCCGGCCACGTTCCGTCCGTAATTTTTCCATCAACTCCACCTGTTGCTGCCTCCGGGCTTCTTGCCGGCGCGCCTCCGAGGGATTCTCTGTGGAGGGCACGGCCTCTCCGGAGGCTTTTTCCAGTTCCTCCATCTGCTGGCCGATTTCTCGGAGTCGATCCCGGGCCAGCCAGTCCGATTCGGCGGGTCCATGATCTTTTGGCTCCTGCGGAGCAGGAATCTCCAAGGGAACGGCCGCCAAACCGTACACCGCCGCCCCCGCTAAAAACCCAAGATTCAAAAACTGGAATCCCACCACCCGGGCTGCGCTTTTTCGCGCCGGCAAAGGACCCCGCAAAAAGAAAAGCCCCAGCAGGACCCAGGGAGCCAGACCGGCCATGACCTCCCGGTTGGCAAGCACCTGTTCCCCGCCTGCCAGAACCCCCCCCGCTCCCGCCAAACGCCAAATCGACATGGCTAACAAGGCCAAGCCCAAGGCCCGAAAAAGAAAACCACGATCACCGGCTTCGCCCATGCCTGACTCTGGCCGATCTTCAGGAAAAATTAAGCCTGAAAAATCAGGGCGATCGGCTTCTTGACCCTTCTATTGGGTAGGTTCACCCTTTTGGCATATGCGCGAAAAGTCCTTTGGCCAAGGGGAGGTCATCTTTCGCGAGGGGGAGGAGGGAAACGAGGCTTTCCGGATTTTGGAAGGACGGATCGAAATTTCCATCCAGGTGACCGGCCAAGGCGACATCCCCCTCGGTCATCTCGTTCCGGGCGACATTTTTGGGGAAATGGCTCTGCTGGATGATAAACCCCGCTCCGCCACCGCCCGGGCCTTGGAACCCACCCGCCTGCACGCCATGAATGTGGGGGAGTTCAACGACCTTTTTCTTTCCGATCCCAGCGCTCTGGCTCCCTTCCTCTCCTCCTTTTTCGAGCGCCTCCGCAACACCAATGAACTGCTGCGGCGGGAATTGGAAAGCCGCAAAGTCACGCCCAAGGAAGTCCACCAACTTCTTGAGCAAGGCTCCTCCTCCGGCTCACACGAGGCCATCCATCCCCTTCCCAAAATCACCCTTACCCCGGCTTCGAAGGAAACGAGAAAAGCCGGTGCCCCCGAAGTTATCGTCCTGGATCGCCTCCCTTTCCGGATCGGTCGCCGTCAGACCGGCGAAGGAGCGGACATCCTTTCCGCCAACGATCTCGCCCTGCGCGACCAGTACCCGTACCAGATCTCCCGGAACCACTGCGCCATCGAGCGGATTGGGTCGGAACTCGTCGTCCGTGACCGGGGCAGCACCCTCGGCACCATCCTCAACGGTCAAGCCATCGGCACGGAATCGGAACACATGGTTCTTCCCCTCATGCCCGGCGCCAACAAGCTTGTTCTCGGCGGGGACGACAGCGCCATTCAGTTCAACGTCCAGATCGAAGCGGCATAAGCCCCACTTTCGTGAAGGCTTCACGTGGAAGTTAACGTGAACTCTTGACACCCCGGGGAGATGCACCTCCCCAAGGCCCGCCTTGCTTACATTGCGGGGGGCACTGCCGCCCCGCTCCCCGAGCTTTCCGTCCACGTGGCACGTTCACGTCAATGAAAGCAGAATCACGGCCTGTCTGCGGTTTTTACTACTTACTTCTTCCCCCCCACCACGACCGTCTCGGAAGTTTCCGCCGGTTTACCGGAAAGCTTGGCTTGTAGGCCTTTTTCAATTCGTGCGTACAAGGCCGGATCTTTCTTTAGCTCCTCCTTGGCCGCATCCCGCCCCTGCGCGAGTTGCTTGCCCTCATAGGCGATCCAGGCCCCCTTCTTTTCCACCACATTGTGCTCGATGGCGGCGTCGATCAGCGACCCCTCCCGCGAGATCCCCTCGTTATACAGGATGTCGAACTCCGCCTCGGTGAAGGGAGGCGCCACCTTGTTCTTCACGATCTTCACGCGGGTCCGGTTCCCGATCACCGTGCCGTCCGGAATCTTGATGGCGTTGATCCGGCGAATGTCCACCCGCACGCTCGCAAAGAACTTCAGCGCCCGACCTCCCGGTGTCGTCTCCGGATTCCCGAACATCACCCCGATTTTCTCCCGGATCTGGTTGGTGAAGATGCAAACCGTCCGCGCCCGGCTGATCAGCGCCGTCAGCTTCCGCATGGCGCTGCTCATCAGCCGCGCCTGCGCCCCGACCGTCGCGTCCCCGATCTGCCCCTCCAGCTCATGCTTCGTCACTAGGGCGGCCACGCTGTCCACCACCACCACGTCCAGGGCGTTCGAGCGGATCAGGGTCTCGGCGATATTCAGCGCCTCTTCGCCCGAATCAGGCTGCGAAACCAGCAGCTCATCCATGTTCACGCCCAGCTTCTTGGCGTAGACAGGATCCAAGGCGTGCTCCACGTCGATGAACGCCGCCGTCCCGCCCCGTTTCTGGGCGTTGGCGATCGCCGTCAGTGTCAGCGTCGTCTTCCCGGAGGACTCCGGCCCAAAAATCTCCACAATGCGTCCCCGAGGGAACCCCCCCGTTCCCAAGGCCGTATCAATCGCGAAACACCCGGTGGGAATGACGTCGATCTTCAGCTTTGCGCTGGCGTCGCCCAGCCGCATGATCGCGTTGTCCCCGTAGGCCTTGACGATCGATTGCAGGGCCAAGTCCAGATTGCGTCGTTCCGCGGATTTCGATCCCTCCGCCTTCTCGTTTTTTTCTGCCGTTTTGGGTGCCATAAAGGATTAAACCTCCGTTTTGGAAAAAGGATTCGCTCCTTGTTGAATTTTTTTTCGTAGCAGGTCCAAAGCTGCCTGGGAAGCCATCCCCTTGAAGGTTTTCCGCTCGGGTACCAACTTCTTTTCAACAGTTTCCACACCCCCAGCCCCCGCAATC
>RFWS01000066.1 GCA_009921985.1 bacterium
CCTGTCTGAATATATCCTTTTTCCCGCCAAGAGCGGCAAAGTCTGGCTCACCCAAACTCACCCGCAGGGCCGTTGGCGGGGCCTCTTTTTTCTTCCGGTTGTTCCCGGGAAACCCGCCGGCAAACCCTGCATGAAGGTGACTTACCCCTTCACCCGATACCTGGTTCAAGCGGCTGTTTTCACCTCCTCCCGGCCTCCCCCTGGAATTGCGGGAAAATGGATGAAACCGGCCGAACTTCGCCGGGTTACCATGCCGGCCCCGCACCGAAAAATTCTGAGCAAGCTGGGGATCGGCTAGATTCCGTCTGCTTAGCTCGGTAAAATGGATGGAGATGGCGACCTCGCTCCAACCCAAGCTCCCGACTCAGGGAAAACAAAACCCGGACAAAAAGAAATTTGTCGCCCTGGCCGCCCTAATCACTTCCACGCCCTTTCTGATCGCCATCGCAGTCCATGTTCTTTTGCTTTTGGTTGGCGGCAGTATCGTGATTTTCAAGGGTGGAAATCCCCTGGCCATCTTCACCAGTCAGAATGTGGCGGGAGAAGGAGGCGCCGAACCGGAAGCCCCTCCCGCCCCGGAGGAACTCGCCAGCCATGGCTTCCGAAACGGAGGTAACCCCCACAGAAACCGAATCCAGTACAGATCTGATTTCTCTGTCCACCCCGAGCACCACTCCATCCTTTGCCCCGCCAGCGACAGCGCGCAACACCGGCGTGGCCCTGCAAGGGTCGGGCATCTCGGGATCCGGCAAGGGAGGCGGTGGCAGTGGCGGTTCTCGCAAAAAAGCCCGCGCCGGAGGAAGTCTCTTTGGCTTCAACGAGACCCAGGAAGACGATCTCATCGGCACAATGTACGACCTCAAACTCGACTCCTCGGGCAAAAAATCTACAGGCGTTGGCACCACGGATACGGATTTTTATGGGGCCGTCCGTGGTTTGCTGGCTGGAAATCGGGTCAATGAGGGATCTTTGAGGAAATATTTTTGCGTTCCCAAAAAACTGGGTGCCACCCAGATTTTTATCCCCACCAGGGATGCCGCCGAAGCTCCCAAGGTTTTTGACGTGGTTGACAAGGTTAAGCCCAACTACTGGATTATTCGTTACACGGGGCGCTTTAGCGCCCCGGTTTCGGGTCAGTACCGTTTTGTCGGAAAAGCCGACGACCTTCTTTGGGTGGCCGTCGAAGGCCGAACGGTGCTCGAAGCCCACTGGGACGTCGACAACTTCCTCACCGGATGGCGCCCCAAGGAGCACGTGAAGGAACACCCCTTGTATGACTTTGGGGAAGCCAATACGGATGAGGACAAGAAAAAGGCCTTCCTTACCTATGGGGACTGGATGAGCCTGGAGGCCGGCAAACCCAAGGATATTGAAATCCTGTTGGGTGAATACGGGGGAGGTCGATTTTTTGCCGTATTAATGATTCAACAAAAGGGCCAGGAGGATAAAAAGGGGAAATCCAAGGATCGACCCCTGATCCCCCTCTTTGTCACCGCCGAGCCCAACGGTCAACAACGCCAACTTATGCGGAGCGGAAAACTCGAATTTCCCAGAGAAATCCCCGTCTTTGCCGGCAGTCAACCTACCCGCGGATCTGAGTCTTCCGGTGAATCTACCCCGGCTTCACAAACTTCCCCCACCGCTACGGAAACCAAGACTGATGGACGCATCGACACGACAGCCCTTCCGACCTACGAGCTAGGATGGAAAGAAGGAACAGGGGCTTCGGACGCTTGGGATGGCTGGATTTTGCGAGCCAACGGGATGCCCGATAAAAAATCCTATGCAGGTTTTTATCTCGCGAAGCAGGAGGAAAAATCCGGCAGTGATCCGGTGGCCGTTGAGGGAAGATCTTTTGCCGTCTACGCAGACGGGGACGGTTTTCAGGAAGCGGCCGCATTCCGGGGCTTGGCCAAGCCGCTGGAATTAAATCAGACTTTTGCCGTGGATTTGGTCACACCCATCCCCCGATCCAACGCCGGCGCCACCGGGTCAATCGGACTTACCCTTCGACATGGAAAAAAGTCCGATGAACCGAAGGATTACAACGCCGGCGCGCGCTTTGAGCTCACTACTTTGGAAGGAAAACCCAATTATCAGATCTTCGATGGCTCTCCCTCCTCCGACTCCGGACTCGCTGTGACTCCGGGCGGTCTGCGCATTGAATTTACCCTCCGAACCCAAGATACTTACGATCTCAGACTTTCCCCTTTGACTGGGGGGATTCCGGTGGAGCTAAAAGAGCGGAAACTCGGCGGCGAAAAAGGCGCCGTCATCGACGGCTTGGCGATCTTTAATCGAGATTCAGAACAAAACGCCTTTTTTAACCGTTTGCGCCTCAGCCCGTAGCGGGAACCTCCAGCGCCAGCACATAGGGCGACCCTTCACCGCCCGCCACCAAAACATGGGTGCCTGCGGGTAATTCCACTTGAGTGACGCCACTTGCCGGTCCCACGGATACCCCGCTCACTTCCGTACCATAAAGACTTTGTTCATCCTTAAGGACAACGGAGCCATTTTGGACTTCCAGGATGAATTGGACCGGCGCAATTCGGTGGGGGGGATTTTCCTCGATCAATACCAGCTCGGCTCCCGGCAAAGCGGTTTCCGGACCCGGGTTCCGCCCGAAAATCATCGGAAGTTGGTGCTCACTCCCCTGTTCCGACCAACGAACCTGCTCCCCGGTTCTCCAGCCCATCCTGAGGCCCACCTTGACCACCGGACTCCGCGCCCTCGCCGGACCAGAGGAGGGGGGCGTGCCTGGGGCGGAATCTCCGGGGGACGGGTTGGCCGGAGTCATTAATTTTCCCAGAACAGCCTTGTCCAATTTTTCCATGTTTTGGCGAAGGCGTTGGGCCAGCACGCGTGATACCACCGTGCCGGGATGGTCCTGGCCGTCAGAACGTTTGTCCGTCAGATCGGCGAGAGTCATCCCATACAACCATACCCTTCCCTTGGCCGTGGCCGTGGCGGCGCGGGGGAGATTCTGCAACACTCCCATCTCCCCGACGACTTCACCGGGGCCTGCCTTGCCGATTTCGGTGGTTGCACCATTAACTTCCCGGGCAAGGACCACCTGCCCACTCCGGATGATGTAAAATTTATCGCTCGCTTCACCTTGTCGAAAAATAATTTGGCCATCCCCAAACCCAACCGTTGCCTTCCGGATTTCGGCGTTGGTCATTTCCGTGCGGATGTAGGACCAAAGGAAACGACCGACCATCCCCAGGCAGGATCCTGCCACAATCGCCAAACAGTTGGTGACAAAATCCCCTCCCCAGTCGCAACTGCGCCCAAATATCGGCTGGATCACCTCAAGGGCTGCGCTCATCCCGGCCACCAACAGCATTCCCACGGGCCAAAGCAGGGGCCGGAATCCCATGATCATCAGGGCCCCCAAAAGGGTGTAGCCAGAAAAATGGACGATTTTGTCAGCTTCGATTGCGACTCCTTTTTTAGCCATGAGACTTCCGATCACCGCACACGTCATTCCCATCAGCGCCACTACGATCATCACTCCGCGCGTGCGAGGGGGAATGTCCAGGTACGGGGTGTTGGTTCGCCGGGACGGCCCAGACGGGACTGACCGCTTGGCAGATTTTACCTCAGAGCCGGATGGATTCGGCGGCCGGGAACTCATCCCAGGACTCATTTAAGCCGCTGAACCCACCGCCGAAGCTCGGCTTGGATCCCCGAGGGACTGGGCGCCCCGCTGACCCCTTCCCTGGATTGCAATGCGCGCCGCAACCGGGCGGACGGGGAAGATCCGTGCAACACGGCAACGACGGCCTTCCAATCCCGGTCAGTCAGGCCGTTCCAGTCCCTTTCTTCCAACCGGTCGATCCGGGTTCCTCTTTCCTCAGCCGCACGGACTGCCGCACCGACGACCTGGTGGGCCCTCCGAAACGGCATGCCAGATTGAACCAAGGCATCCGCCACGTCCGTGGCCAAAAGTTCGGGGGCCGAGGCGGCGTAGAGGCAGGCTCCGGCATCCACCTCGATTGAAGACACGGCCCTCGCCATTACCTCCAGGCTTTTTTTCCAGGTGTCGGCGGCATCAAAAACCGCCTCTTTATCTTCCTGCAAATCCCGGTTGTAAGTGAGAGGCAGACCTTTCAGAATGGTTAGCAGGGCGACCAGATGTCCGCATAGCCGGCCACTTTTGCCTCGCACCAGTTCCGCCACATCCGGATTTCTTTTTTGCGGCATCAGGCTGGAACCCGTGGTGAAGGCCTCTCCGAACCGGAGAAAACCGAATTCCGATGTCGAAAACAAAATCAAATCCTCGGCCAATCGGGAAAGATGGACACCCCCCAACGCCACCGCGGCCAGATATTCCACCAAAAAGTCCCGATCGGCGACGGCATCCATCGAGTTCGCACTGGTTTCCCGGAACCGCAACAACTTCCGGGCCAGTTCCCGGTTTAGTTTGAGCGTGCTTCCCGCCAGCGCCCCCGAGCCCAAGGGGAGGACATCGGCTCTTCGGGCGGCATCAGCCAATCGTCCTTTATCCCGTTCCAGCATCTCCACATAAGCCAGTAGATGATGGGCCAACAGCACCGGTTGGCCCCTCTGGAGGTGGGTGTAGCCAGGCAGGATCACTTCTTTATACCGCATGCCCAGCCCCACCAAGGCCTTCTGCAGGCTGGTGACGGCAGCTACGTCGCTTTGGATGGTCTCCCGAAGCCAAAGCCGCATATCGGTGGCTATCTGGTCATTTCGGCTCCGGCCGGTGTGCAACTTGGCCCCCGCCGGCACCCGGGCGGTCAGCGCCGCCTCGATGTTCATGTGCACGTCTTCGAGGGAGTCCTTCCACCGGAATTTTCCTTGGACGATTTCCCGTTCGATCCGATCCAGCCCTTTCCGGATAGCGGCCACCTCTTTCCGTCGGAGAATTCCCGCTTTGGCCAGGACGGCGGCGTGCGCCCGACTGCCCTCCAGATCATGCCGCGCCAACCGCTGGTCAAAATGCACCGACCTCCCGAAAGCTTCGGCGACCGGATCCACCTTCCCCTGGAATCTGCCCTTCCCGGCCGCTCTCATGAGCTGGCCTCCAGTTTCCGCACTTCTCGTTCCGACAGAACCCGCCAAGCCCCTGGCACCAGGTTGCCGATCTCTAGCTGGGCGATCCGGATTCTTTTCAACCTTTCCACGGTAAAACCGAGTTGTCGGAACATCAACCGGATCTGCCGCTTCATTCCTTGCCGCAAAATCACCCGGATCTCCCTCCCCCTCAGAAACTCCGCCGATTCAGCCTTGGCCAGCCCCTCCTCCAGACGTACCCCTTTCTCCATTTGTCTCAACGCGGCGAGATCCGGAGCCCGATCCAACCACACCCGGTACTCTTTCTCCACCTTGTGCCTGGGGTGGGCCAAGAATTGGGCCAAATCCCCACGGTTCGTGAGAAGAATCAGACCCTCACTCTCCGCATCCAGGCGGCCAACCGTGAAAAGGCGTCCAAAATGTTTGGGCATGAGCTCGGTCACAATCGGTCGCCGATCCTGGGCTGAAGCCGTGCAGATCACCCCGCGGGGTTTGTGCAATGCCAGGACCACGGATGGATTGGCCCGCACCGGTTTTCCATCCACCGTGACCTCAGCCCCGGCAGGCACTCGTTCCGTCAGGGAAGTGATCTGCCGCCTATTGATCCGGACCCGCCCACCCAAGATCAACTCTTCCGTGCCGCGGCGCGAGCCCAGGCCGGCGGCAGCCAAAAATCGGTTGAGGCGGATCCCCTCCCCGGACGGGACGGGGGCGGGCGACATTACTCGGGCTTGGTTTTGGGAAGCCCAACAGGCTTCATGCCGGCCTTCCACTGGCCGCGCTTTTTCAGCAAAGCCACCCGCTCGCCCCGTTTCAGGACGTTGCGCTTGGCGGCGGTCGCCCCTCCGGAACGAAGACTGCGATGCAAAGACATGGGTAAGTCATAACAGCGGAATCTTCAGCGGGCAATGCCGATCCTGGGGCTAGGATCAAAAAAAGGGTCGGAGCGGTGGGATTTGAACCCACGACGGCCAGCTCCCAAAGCTGGTACTCTACCAAGCTGAGCTACGCTCCGGA
>RFWS01000067.1 GCA_009921985.1 bacterium
GAGGAGCTGATGGAGCGGATCAAGGGGGAGGTGGTGCTGAATCTATTCCGGTCGGCCTCGAGCCTGTCGGCGTTTGAACATTTCCTGGCGGCGTTGCCGCAACGGACAGGTCGGGGGGAGTTGCCGGTGCAGGCACAGCCTCAAACCACGGAGGGTTCCATCAGCATGGGCGGGGGTGGGCAAGGCACGGCGGTGGAAGAGGCGTTGGCACCGATGAAGCGGCAGGGGCCGAAGCTGGGCAGGAACGATCCATGTCCCCTCGATCCGAACAAGAAGTTCAAGAACTGCTGCGGGGCGAGCGGGAGCAAGGTTTGCTTCAAGGTCGCGGCGTAGCGGAATCAGCACCGTTGGACAGGGGAGAAGCAGGGTTTAGAGTACATCCGTGAAAACACCGGCCACGGGAAGTTTATGGGCAGGGTTGGTGCCGGTGGTAGCGGCATCAGGAATCGCCTTGGTGGCTGGGTTTGGTCTGGGAAGGGCGACGGCACCCTCGGCATTGTCCCGCTCGCCGATTGCGGAAAAAGACATCGAAAAACCCGAAGAAAAACAGGAAACGGACGACTCTGAAAGGATGGCCTCAAAAGAGGCGGCTTCCGCAGCCGATGTGATGCAGGCTGCGGCGATCAATGCCCCGCGCCAGCGTGACCGCGCCTTGGAGGATGTCTTGGGCAAGGCCAGCTTGGAGGAAGTCAAAAAAGCCCTTGCGTGGGCCGAAGCTCTGCCGGATGGGCCGATGAAAAAAGCGGCCTTGGAAAAAATCCTGGAACGCTGGGGCGAGTTGGACGGCACCGGAGCCACGGCCTACGCCATGCAGGTCTACGAGCAGACGGGGAACTCCGGATTGCTCCGGGATGCCTTGGAGGGTTGGGCCCGGAAGGACCCACAGGGAGCCATCACCCAGCTCGGCAGCCTCGAATTGGGTGACCGGTTGGCGCGTGATATCCGCCGGGATCTGGTCGGTCAGTGGACGGAATTAAATCCGGCGGCTGCGGCGGGCTATGCCTCGGCCAATCGCAACACGAACAACTGGGGGGGCTTGGTTTCCACGGTGGCGGATGAGTGGGCCAAGCGGGACCCCCAAGCAGCGGCCACTTGGGCAGCGGGGCTTCCCGAAGGTCTCGACAAGCGGAGTGCAATTTACGAGGCCATCCGAGGCTGGGCGGATAGTGATCTGAACGGAGTAGCCACTTTTGTGAGTGCCCAACCGGCAGGGCAAAGCCGGGATGCCATGGCGGGGACCTTGGCGCGTCAAATCGGAAGAGAAGATCCGGCGGCCGGCTTGAAGTGGGCGGCGATGGTGGCGGACCCCGGAACCCAGGAGCGGGCCGTGGCGGGGGCGCTGATCGATCTTTATCGCAGAGACACCAATCAAGCCCTGCAGCTGCTCCAGAGCTCCTCGATCTCCGCCCAAATCCAGCAAGCGGTCTTAAACCGGATGACGAATGGTGGGCCTTGGTGGAGGTGATCAAGCCCTTCAGGGGCTGATCATCGAGGCGGGGAGTTTGCCCACGCAGGCGGAAGGCAGGCGGGAGTTAAAGAGGGCGCGGTCGCCGGGGACTTCCCGCTGGGAACCATCGGCAAAGGCGACGATGGCATTGCCGGCGTGGCGGAAATGGATGGTGTTGGCGCAGTCGGTCGTGTTGAAAAAATAAAATTCCTCCAGCATCGGGTTTTTGACGGAGGCAGGTGCTTGGAAGGTGTTGATCTGGGCGCAGGTGGCAAAAAGGGCGATCTGACCCGGCCGGGCCAGCTGGTTGATATGCTTCAGCTTGGAGGGCATCTGGCCGGTGGACCCTCCCGTGAGCTCGGTATTCACGCCAAAGCCAAAGTAGCCGTTTTTGAACTTTGGTTTGAAGCTGGCTCCCATGGACGTGAAGGCAAAGTCGGGCACGGTGCCAGCGGAGTCGGCGATATAAGGTCCGAGCGGACCTTTGGATTTGTCCAAAATCCTCCGTCCCTCGACGGAAGGCCCGGAAGCACTCTCAAAACCAAACCACCACTGAACACCGCCGTTGGTGTCTTCCCGGGAAAGAAAAAAACGGCCATTGTTTTCCGTCAGATAGGTTTGGGCGGCGATGGAGAGTTGGCGGAGGGCGGAAGAGGATGTGGCGAGGGTGGTTTGCCGTTTGACGGCATACACGGCCGGAGCAAGCAGCGTCAGCAGAACTCCGAGGATGACCATGACGGCCACCAGCTCAATCAGAGTGAAAGCGCGCGTAGATTTCATTCTTTGCGGACGAGGCGAAAGAAACCCCTTTGGGCAGGGTTGTTCATCGGAAGGGTATAGGTTTTTTCGGTGGTGGTGGCAGTGAAAGCGGGCTCGAAGTATTGCCAGCCGTTCGGAGACAAGCCGGCCTGTGTCTGAAGCTGGTACGTGCCGCCTTCCACCACGGAAAAAACAATCTCCCATTGGCCTCCCGGCAGAGTTTTGCATGAGATTGTGGCGGGGGGTTTTCTTAAGACTGGTGCGGGGCCTGCATACGTTCCGAAGGTGACGGGCTGAATCTTTCCCGAGGTATCGGTGCAGTGGCGTCGCCGGTGTAGGAAAAGGGGGTAATCGTCCAAACATCATACGATCCATTGTCGATGAAGCGGGTGTGCCAGTAGTCCGGCGAGACGACCAAAGAATCGCCCACCGTAAAGGTGAAGCTTTCCGCGTCTCCCCATTCGACATACTCGCTGCCTCCCTGGATCCAGTAAGTCCATACGGGGCTGGCCAGCGGATCGACCGTTCGGGAGGTGGTGGAGCCGATGGTAAAAGAGGTGGTCAGACCGTAGGCACCGGTGGCGAAAGCCAAAGCCCAGGGGGTTCCGGTGGTTTCGGCCGCGACGGCATTAAACAGGTCATAACCCGTGCGCAGCGTGCCATCCGGGTTTGTCAGTCCGTCGTAATGCCAGGCATAGATGACGGGTTTGAGATTCAGGCTGGGTTCGACGAAGGCGAGGTAGGAGACATTCGCGCCGCTGCCCACATGGATCGTGACAGCCTCGGAATTTTCCGTGACCGTCGGAGCAGCCGCGATCCGGAAACACATGAGGGCGTACATCGTGCAGGGAAGGAAAAATCTCCCGGCCCATGGCCATGACTGGAAGCGTGGCTGCATTTTGACTCCGTCCCGGCGAAGGCCAGAACGAACCGCACGGGATGCGGGCATCCGGACTCTCGCCCTTCATTTTTGCGATGAGGGTTAACCCTTCTCCCTAAAGAAGGGTGCGATAAGCCTCGGCGGTCAGATGTTCGGACTCCGGGTTGCTAGCCTCCTTCCCGCCTTCACCCTTCCGTTCCTGGAGGGAACGTTTGGATTGGCCGCTTTCGCATGGGAACTCGTCACCCGATACCGCAGCGCAACTGTGGCCGGTTCACACGGCCTTCCCTGGATCCGCCGGGGAAAGAACTACGCTTACTTTGGACATCCATGTTTCGGTGGTCAATCGAGGGCTTTGATGATGATTAGGATGAAGATGAAGGGAGCGTGAGATCGGACTCCAGGCCCCTCAAGCAACTTAAACTTCCGGCTTAAACTTAAGGCCAAATCGGGCATTCTGTCGTGATGGCCGGGAAAGCATACAAGGTGGCCGTCGTCGGCGTGACGGGGGCGGTGGGGCAGGAGATCCTCCGCGTCCTGGAGCGAAGAAAGTTCCCGGTGGCAGAGCTGGTCCCCTTGGCCAGCGAGCGTTCGGCCGGATCGGAAACGATGTTTGCCGGGAAAACCTGCAAGGTGGGCAAGCTTGCGGCTTCCTCCTTTGCCGGGGTGGATTTTGCCTTTTTCAGCGCCGGCGCCACCCGGTCGCGGGAGTTTGTGCCGGCCGCGGTGAAAGCCGGCGCCATTGTCATCGATAACTCCTCGGCCTTTCGGATGGATGAGCAAGTCCCCCTGGTGGTGCCGGAAGTGAACGGGGATCTTCTGAAAAAACATCCCAAGCTGATCGCCAACCCCAACTGTTCGGCTGCCATTTTGGCCGTGGCTTTGGCTCCTTTGCATCGGGCGGCGGGCTTGGAAAGTGTCGTTGTGGCCACGTATCAATCGGCCAGCGGGGCCGGAGCCAAGGCGATGGCGGAGTTGGAGCGGCAGGTGAAGGATCACGCCGCGGGAAAAGAGCCGAAGGCGGAAGTGTTTCCGCACGTGCTGGCCTTCAACCTCTTTTCCCACAACAGCCCGGTGGCCAAAAACGGCTACAACGAGGAAGAAAACAAGATGGTGGAGGAGACCCGCAAGATTTTCGGCCTTCCCGGTCTTCAGATGGTGCCGACCTGTGTGCGCGTTCCGGTTCCGCGCGCCCATTCCGAGGCGGTGGTGGCGCGCTTTGCCAAACCGCTTTCACCCCGGGAGGCAAAAGCCCTCCTCGCCAAGGCAGGGGGGGTCCGCGTGGTCGACGAACCGGAAAAGAACCTCTTCCCCATGCCCAAACATGCTTCCGGGGAACTGGATGTATTGGTCGGCAGGGTTCGGGAAGTTCCGGGGGATCCGAACTCCCTCGCTCTCTTTGTAAGCGGGGATCAGCTTTTGAAGGGTGCGGCCTGGAACGCGGTGCAGATCGCGGAGCGGTTGATTGATTTAAAAGTATAAACGGGACACGGCCCGGTCCCGACTGTCCTTACGAAGAAGCGCGCCAAGGAGACCGAGGCCTACAACCAAAAAGAAAAGGTTGAACCTGGATTCGGCAACCGCCGACTGACTTAATGTCCGCCGGATCCCGGGATCGGACTACTTCCTTCCCAAGAGGCTGGCTTATTCCAAGGGAGGGTATGGACACTGTCGTCGTCCTTTGGGGTTCCGTCGGGATTGGTCCCACTGCCACTGGATGCACAGGAGGCGAGAATCAAGCCCGCCAGGAGTGCGCCCAAAAATGCAAAACTCCGCGGGATCATGGCGAATCAGTAGACCACCTGATCGCCAACTTCAATGGCCTGAGCGGGAGTGCCCGGCAAAACATCTGCCACCGAAGTTTGGGCGTCCACGGTCACGGTCTTAACCTTGCCAATCATTTTTTCGCCCCGATAAATCACCATGGTCAGTCCTTCAATCACCTGATCATTCTTGCCGAGATCGAGAATAACGAAATTCCAAGTTGGATTCACCGCCAAAATCCGACCGGAAAGACTCATGGATTTGGTTCCCCCGGGTTTGCTCATCTCGTTTACATCCTGGAGTTTCTTTAAGTCGGCTTCGGCAGTCTTCATCTTTCTGTTGGCCTCCGCAAAGTTCTTCTTGGCCTCCTGGAGCTCGATGGAAAGGCTGTCGATTTGCCCGAAAAGCTCTTCCGGCTTCTTTCCTTTGAGGCCGTCCTCGTAGGATTGAAGTTTTTCCGAGGAAACCTTGAGCTTGGAGTTGGTGGATTCGAGATCCGTTTTGGTCGTCTCCAGGTCTTTGGAAAGCTTTTCGGCATGAAGGGAAAGTTCCTGATTTTTTGCCTTTTGCTCCGTGAGGGTTTCTTCCGCGGTTTTTAGTTTGGATTGGGCGCCGGCCAGATCGGTCTGGGTGGTATTCCATTTATCTCCCGCTTGGGCCACGGCTGCCCCCGGTTGAGACTGGTCCGTCTGAAAGTCCGATGTGTACTGCAGCCCCAAAGTGGGAAATTTCCCCCCCCGCAGGGACTCTTCGACGGCGCGAAGCTGGTTGGCAAATTGGTTCTTGGTGCCGCTCACCATGAAGGCCAGCGCGGCGGTGGCCAGGGAGAGGGCAACGGATCCTCCCAAACTGATTTTTCCGGCGATCGTCATGATTTGGCTCGGAGCGGAGTTTCCCCTCTGCCGGCCGATTCCCAAGGGCATTCAATTTTTTTATTCGGCAGTTATTGGCGGGCCTGCGAATTCATGTGAGTTTCTTGCGTCGGTAACTTTTCAGCGAATCCGAAACCTCCTGGCCGGCCACCCGCAGCTCGTCCCGTAGCCAGTCGGGGGTGAAGCCGAAAGCTCCAAACGATTCCACCGCAGTGATTTCCGCATGGTCGGCTGTGACCACCCCGATCTCTCCCTTCCCGGCATGGGCCTGGACGATCCTCTCGATGATACTGTCGGCGGTTTGATCGGCT
>RFWS01000068.1 GCA_009921985.1 bacterium
TCCCTTCCACCCCGATTGCTTTTCAAATGGAGTGTGTAAACGGTCATTCCGTTCTTTTTCGTGCCCAGCCGGGCCCCCAGAAAACCCCGCACCGGCCGATCCGGGGTGAGGGGTAACGAGTGAAAGCCCACCTCCCAAGACTCCCGGATCGGCACTTTGCTTAAGATGGCCACGTTCTGCACCGGCAGACCCTGATCCTCGTCTCCTGCCCGCTGAAAGTTGGAAACCGACCGCCACGGATATTCCCGTGTCACCCGTCCCAACGCTTCCCGATCTACCACCTCTTGGACCAGAAGAAGGTCTACCTCCATTTTTCGGATGATCTTTTTTGCCTCCGCTTCATGCCGAGAACGGTCAGCGGGGCTGGGCTCGGGCCGATTCCCTGGAAACCACTGAAGGTTCCAGGTAGGTTGCCACGCTCTCTGGCAACCGACCGGGTTTTTCCAAAGCTGGTTGGCTCTGGCTGGGAGGCGGCAGAGGTAGCTCCGCCCAGCCAGCACCTCCCCCTCCCACCCCTAGGGCCCAGACGACCCCTAAAATGGGATGGATCCTCATAAAGGATATAACCCGCCTTTTCGCCAAAAGATGCGGTCATTTTTTGAAAGCTGAGCCTATAAGCCCGGCCTCCTCCTAGTTTCGGGGTCGGGGGTAGCCCCGCCCCTGAAAATAGCTTCCGCTGGCCGTTTGGTGCCCAAGGACTAAGATGGGGAATACCGGGCCTGTGGCGAAACTGGCAGACGCGACAGACTTAGGATCTGTTGGGGCAACCCATGGAGGTTCGAGTCCTCTCAGGCCCACTTTTATTCACCCCCCTTGGAGACCCGCACGCACCCTTCAAGCTTAAGCCCAAATGATCAGGGTTTTACAAAAATCCCTGCGTTGGGTTGTGCCCTGCGCATGGTTTCTCCTGCCTTCCCCGCTTTGGGCAGTGGACGAGGAGACCGCCAAGACCATTTCCGACCTCAAAACCCAGGTTCAAGCCCTGATGGATGAGGTCAAAAAACTCAAAGACCAAGTGGCCAGCGGAAGCCCTCCCCCGGCCCGACTGAATCCTCCAGCTCTCGACGAAAAACCGGCGCCTCCCCCGGCATCCACCCCAGTCCCCATTCTGCCAACCAACGTCAACCTTCAGCCCACCATGGAACAGAATGTGGACGGCACCACGGAGACCGCCCCCACCGCCCAACAGGAAGGAAACAAGCTTTTGCCCCAACTCGATGTCTCGGAGAAAGGTCTGATCTTCCGCTCCAAGGACAACCAGCACTCCATCCGACTCGGGGGGCTGCTCCAGATCGATGACCGTGAGTTTGTGGATCCAGGCACCTCCCAAGAATCTAAGTTTCTTCTGCGGCGGGCCCGTCCCGCCGCCTCCGGCTACTTCTATAACGACTGGAACTTCCGTTTTGCCCCGGAATTCGCCCTCTCCTCTCCCAATGCAATCAGCTACAGCACCACCATTGCTGACGCCGTCATCAATTATAAGCCGATGGAAGACGTGCAGGTACAGGCGGGCAAATACAAACCCCCGGTGGCCCTCGAACAGCTTGCGGATGACGCCTACCTCCCTTTTGCCGAACGGGCTCTTACCGCCAATCTTTCCCCTTCCCGGGATATCGGGGTCATGATCCACGGCCGCACCTTCGAAGAAAAACTTTCCTGGGCTGCCATGGTGGGAGCAGGGGCCCGCAACAACACCCTCAACACCGGACTGGATTACGACACCGGCCCGGACGGTTATTTCCGCCTCTTCGCCCAGCCTTTTCTCAACGAAAAGGAGATTCCCGAGGCTCTCCATGGCCTTCGACTAGGCATCGGTGGAAGTGTTGGTTGGGCTTCCCAGTCCAGCGCCGGGACCAGTCAGCTTTTTCAGAACTACAGCACGGATGGCGGCAACAGCTTCTTCACCTTCCCCAGCGGGTTGAACGTCCAAGGGGAACATTGGCGCATCTCCCCCCAGCTCTACTACACCTACGGCCCTTTCGGCCTGTTGGGCGAATTCATTGCGGAGAAGCAAGGGGTGAATACCGCTGGGATCCCCGGAACGTCCGGAGGTGGTTTCACCAATTACGAAACCACCGCCTGGAACGTCACCATGAACTTTATGCTTACCGGTGAGGATGCCACCTTGGACGGTATCGTTCCCCTGGAACCGGTGGATTTCAAAAATGGCCAGCTTGGAGCTTGGGAAACCTTCTTCCGGTACGACGGCATCGCCATCGGCGACAATGAGGCATGGGTGTCTCGGCCATCGACAACGCCACGGACGTGAACGGATTCTCCTGGGGCTTGAATTGGTACATCAACCGGATCGTCCGGTTGGGACTTACCGTGGAATACAACGCTTTCACTGGCGGCGGCGGACAAAATACCGTGGCCGAAAACAACGAACTGGGCTTCATCACCCGGTTACAAATCAAGTACTGAATTTCGGACTAGGGTTTGGATTCGGCTCGGGGAAATTTCTTTAACATCCGGCTTTTCGATTCACTTTCCATTTTTTCCCGTTTTTCCTGAAATTCCTTTCGCAGCGCTTGATCCATCCTCACCCGCTCACTCCAGTACATCCGGATAAATTCCTCCTCCTGGCCCGACCCTACTTTCAGCCCAAACTCCTTCGCCACCTCCAAGGCCTGTTTCCGGCAGATTTCCCTCACCTGATCAATCCTTTCTTCCAGGCGGGCCCGCTGGGCCTCATCCAGTGCTTGATAATTGGGCCATGCCCCCAGTTTTTCATGCAGCTTTTCCTTGGGCACCAAAGTCAAAGCAAGAATTTGCGCGAAACGCCCCTCATCGGGGGGTCCGGCCCAGAATTGGCCTTTCTCCCTACTGACCATCCCCCGCTTGGGGACGAACGGGGCATCCGGAATCCTCGGGGGTCGGGCCTTCACCTTTTTGATCTCCTTTGCCTGAGAAGTTAAATCTTCCTCAGTTTGCGCCAAGACAGGCGAGACCAGCATCCCCAACCCCACCAACGCCATCAGGATTTTTTTCATAGGCCCGCCCACCAGCGGTTCTCCTCATCCTGCTGCACCAGCGCGTCCAAGGCGGCAAAAACCTCCGCATCACTAATCTCCATCCCGGCTTTTGGCCGATCCCAAATCACCCACGCCGCCACCAAGGCGGCTGCTCCCGCTGCCCAAACCCACCGCCACCCCACCCACCATGAGCGGCCTCCTTCCCGGACCTCCTCTTGGCGCAGACGCGCCAGCGTCTTGGCCGCAAACCAGGCAGGAGCCCTGGGAGGGGATGCCTTGGCCAAAAGGGCCTCCAGCTCTTTTCCCAGATCCTCTTCGGATGACCATTTTTTCTCCATAAAGGATTAAACCACGATTTTCTTATTTGGATGCGCCCAAATATCCAGAAAGTTTCTTTTTGAGAGTTTCCCGGGCTCTGAACATCAACGACTTAACGGCGGCCAGACTCATTCCCGTAATTTTTCCGATCTCCTCAAATTCCATCCCCTCATACTGCCGGAGATGCACCACCAGTCTCTGGTTTTCCGGCAACTCCGCGCAGGCCTCCTCCACGGCTCGCTCCAATTCCCGAAAAGACAACGCCTCCCCAGGGGTTCGGCCTGCAGGATCCGGCGCACGAGCCATGATACTCTCCCCCGTTTCCTCATCCACCGGATCAGATCCATCAATATCCTTCCGTCGGGCCCGCTGGGCCGTCCGGGTGAAAACCAGGTTTCGCACCACCGTCATCAACCAAGTAGTGAATTTGGCCTCCGCCCGGTAGGTTGCCGCTGCCTTCCAGACCCTTAAAAAAACATCCTGCGCGATCTCCTCCACCTCTGGCCCGGATCCGCCCACCATCCTGGCCACGGTCCCATACACCCGGTCCTGATGCCGCTCGATTAGAATCCGAAACGCCTCCTCATCCCCGTTCCGGATTTGCCCCATTAACTCCTCGTCACTCACCTCCGCCACCATGACTGCAGATCATTCCTGATTTGAAGATCGGTGCAACGCTGACCTTGTCCGCCAAACCGCCGCCTCCATAGCTCCGCTCCCAAACTCGACACCTCGCCCCCTTGCCATTCATTGTTGCAGCATGGCCGGCCACAGTCATTGGTCCAAAGTTAAACGAGCCAAGGGCGCTTCCGACGTCAAACGCGGGGCCCTTTTTTCCAAATTGGCCAAGGAAATCACCGTCGCCACCCGGCTTTCCGGGGGCGACCCCAACTTCAATCCCCGCCTCCGCACCGCCATTGCCGCCGCCCGGGCCGAATCCATGCCCGTCGACAACATTGACCGCGCCATCAAGAAGGGCACGGGGGAGTTGGAGGGTGGCGGATCCATCGAGGAGATCACCTACGAAGGCTACGGCCCCGGCGGCGTCGCCCTGATGGTGGAGACCCAGACGGACAACAAAAACCGTACCGCCGCCGAAATCCGTCACCTCTTCACCAAACACGGCGGGAACCTCGGCGGCTCCAACTCCGTTGCCTGGATGTTTCGGCGCAAGGGAGTCTTTCTTCTCGAAAACGCCAGCCCAGACACCGCCTTGGAGGCAACCCTCGACGCCGGGGCCGATGATGTCTGTCCCGCTGGCGACAACTCCACTGAGGTTGTCTGCCCTCCCGACAGGTTTGATGCCGTCGACAAGGCCCTGCGGACCAGGAATCTGATCCCTGCCGCCAGCCGCTTCATTTACGAACCGGAAAATCCAGCCCCCTCCCCTGATCCCGATACCTCCGCCAAAGTCGTCGCCCTCATTGACGATCTGGAAGACCACGATGACGTCCAAAATGTCTGGCCCAGTTGCGAACTCCGCTAATTGTTGTTTTTTCCCCGCCAAGTAAGGAGCAGGGACCGTTTTTTCTAACGGCCCGCATCAAGACTTCAACCTCCCGCTACGACTCTGACAAATTCCAGGCGATCCCCATGCTCCACCTTTTCCTTTTCCCACTCTTGCCGTAGCAACGCCCGACCGTTCCTTTCCACCAAAACCGCGGCCGGAATCAGCTTCAGATCCCGGATCATCGCCGCCACCGTTTTGTGTGGATCGACCTGCCGGGCCTTGCCATTGGCAAAAACAGTGACTTTCGCGGCCATGGCTCAGACCGTCAGGGCTCGATCCCAATCCTTCCAGACCGGATCCAACCCACGTTGCCGGAGAGCAACGCTCAACTGCTCTGCACTGCGCTCATCGGAAATCTCGAACTGTTCGGTCGCCTGGGCCCTCTCCCATTCGCTCGCCTCCAGCGCCACTTCCCGGCCCCGCACCGTTCGGTGCAACCTCTCCTTGCCCACGCCCGTGTAACCCCCGGGCTCGGTCTCGGACCCCGCGCTCATCATTGTCACCCCCAACTCCATCAGCCCGTTCCGCAGTTTTTCCGGTTCCCGGGTCGAGAGGACAATCCCCGCCTGTGGGAAAGCCACGCGAAAAGCACAAACCGCGCGCGCAAAATCCCGGTCGGACATCGCCACCCTCGGCTGGAATCCGCCCGCCGCCGGTCGCAACCGCGGCAACGCCAGGGTGATCTGCGCCCGCCAGCAGACCTTCATGAGGTGGGAAATGTGCCCTGCCAACGCCACCAGCTCCTTCCTCCAGTCCGCTAGCCCGATCAACACCCCTACCCCGATCCTACGGAACCCTGCCTCATACCCTCGCTCCGGTCCCTCCAGCCTATCATCGAAGTTCCGCTTCGGACCCGACACATGCATCTCCGCATAGGCCGCTCGGTCATAGCTCTCCTGATACAACACCAACCCCTCCGCCCCTGCCTCCACCACTTGCCTGTACTCCTGCACCTTCAGGGGTGCCACCTCAATGGCTACGGAAGGAAACAGCGACACCGTTTTCCGCACACATTCCGCCATATAGGCAACCGGCACCTCCCGGGGATGCTCCCCGCTCACCAGCAGGACGCTGCGAAACCCAGCTCCAGCCAAATGCCTCGCCTCCGCCTCCACTTCCTCCGGCCTCAAAGTCACCCGCCGGATCGGATTGTCCTTGGAAAAACCGC
>RFWS01000069.1 GCA_009921985.1 bacterium
GGCAGTGGTCCTAGGGGTTCCCCACGGGGCCTGTGATCCCTGGGTTCCTGGGTGGCTCCTCCATCGTCCTTCGCGGCTTCCTTTCTTGGCTGCCTTTTTTGCTCTCTACCTTGCGATCTCTTTTCTGTATCTCCTCCTTTGGAAGGCCGCCCCGTTTCCGGCCACCCTTTTTTTTCTTCTTCTCACCGCATGGCATTGGGGCACGGCCGATGCCTCTTTGATCTTCCCCATCGGCTGGCGTTGGCTCCTTTTCGGACTGGGACGGGGCCTCTGGGTGATGCTCGGGCCCTTCGCTTTCCACACCCCGGAGGCCTGGCACGTGGTCACCCTCATGGCACCCGGAGCCGGAACCCCTCCATCCTCCGTTTTTTTTCAAGGCCTCCTCATCCTACCGATGGTTCTGACTTTCGCCTCCCGGCCGGGACGGTCCCAGTGGGGTGAAACCTTCCTCTTGGTTCTTCTTTTGGCCCTGGCTCCTCCTCTGGTTGGGGTCGGGACTTACTTCGTCGCCTTCCATGCCTGGCGTCATCTCCTTCGTCTCGCCGAAATACGTGATCATCTCGATCCCCGTGCGTCTGCTTTTGTCTGGCTCCAATCCCTTGGTCGTTTACTTCTCTTCGCCGTGCCCCTCACGGTGGCCACTTTGCTCCTCCTCCCCATGGTGCCACGATTCCTCGGTCTTTCCCCATCCAATCAGGAGGAATGGGTGGGAACCTACCTAATTCTCCTCGCCGTGCTCACCCTGCCCCATGCCATTCTTGTCGGCTGGATGGACTGGAAATCTTTAAGTATAAGTCGTTGTTTTTCATTTGTTTAGAATATTGGCTCTTTAATTTTCACCTCTTTTGTGATAAGATTTAGCGTGAGCCGGTTGAATCAACTGCGGGAAGATTTCAAACGCGCCGAATGTGCGGTCGGTTACGCCAATCTTGGAATGGTGAGTGATGCGCTGGAGGAGCTGGAGCATCTTTCCCCCGCCATGTCGGCGGACGGCGGTGTCATGGAATTCAAGCTACGCCTTTTGGAACGGGGCCAGCGTTGGTCCGAGGCCGCCACCTTGGCTGCCAAACTTGCCGCCTCCCACCCAAGCGAGGCACGATGGTTCGTTGCCTGGGCCTTTGCCAAACGGAGAAGCGATTCTTTGGAAACCGCCTCCAAAATCCTTTCCGAAGCCGCCTCGCTTCATCCCAAGGATCCCTTGATCCAGTTCAACTTGGGCTGTTATGCAGCCCAACGGGGGGATCTGAACGCGGCTCATACCTATGTGCGCAAAGCCATTGAACTGGATCACGGACTCGAAAAAATGGCCCACGAGGATCCCGACCTTGAGCCCCTCCGCCAAGCTCATTTGATCGACTAGCCCGAACCCTCGGGTGGACATTCTCGTCGCTTTTTCTCGGCCGTCTCCAATTCCATAAGATATTGTCTCACCTCTTCCACTTTTTCGTCCGACAGATCTTTGTAGCTGCACCCAAATCTATCTTTCACACACCCCGCCACGTGGGCATGAGGATTTCGCCCCTGGGGATGCCGCGGATCGGGCTCCAAAACCCCACGCAGACGGTCACCAACCGCCTGCATCTCGGCCCAGATCTGTTTGCGCAGATCCGGATTCACCCGTCCCGATGCTTGATCGCCAGGAGGGTAATGTCGTCCGAAGGCTCCGCTCCAGAGGCGAACTTGGCCACCTCTCCGACCACCCGCTGGGTCAACTGCGCGGGCGAAAGTTGGGCCTGCCCTTGGACAGCCCGTTTGAATCGCTCCTCACCAAAAAGCTCCCGTGAGGGGTTCATGGCCTCGGTGACCCCATCCGTGTAGACCAGCAAGGTTTCTCCCGCCTTGAGATCCAACTGCCTTTGCCCAAATTTGGCGTCCTCAAAAACTCCCAAAGGCATTCCTCCAGAGGGCTCATAAACGGGCTCCCCTTGGGAAGGAATGAGCAGGGGGGGATTATGACCTCCCTGGCCGTATTCCATTCGTCCCGTGGCCGTGTCCAGGATACCAAGGATCATGGTCACAAACAGGTTGGCCTGGTTTTCGGCACAAAGCTGGGCATTGACCCTCTGCAGGATTTCCAAGGGTTTTCGGCCCGGCACGGCGGTGGCCCGGATCAGGGTCCGCGTGACTGCCATAAAAAGACCCGCCGCCACCCCCTTTCCCGATACATCCCCAACCACGAAACACATCTTCCCGGGCTCCACGGGAAAAAAATCATACAGATCGCCGCTGACTTCCTTGGCCGGATCTAGCCGGGCAAAAATTTCCACGCCGGGGGCCTGCTCCCGTGTGGGGAAGGCCTTGGGCAAAAGCCCCTCCTGCATCTCCCTGGCCAGATCAAGATCCCGTTGGACTTGAGCCCGCTCCAGGGCGGCGTCGTGGGCCCGGATCCGGACCAAGGCGGCAGAAACCAATCCTGCGAAGTACTCCATCAGTTCTTCATCCTCCCGGCTGAAGCCCGGCCGGCCCTGGGGGTTGAGAAATTCAATCACGCCGATGCATTCCGTGCCATCAAGGAGGGGTGCCGCCAGCAGTGCCCGGGTTTTCCAACCTGTCTGTTCATCCGCCTTGCCGAAAAACCGGGAATCCCGGGTCACATCATCCACCCGGATCATTTTCTTTTCTTTCATGGCGGCACCCACGATGCCCGCCCCCTGGGGTACCCGCAGACTTCCCATTTGGGGGGCACTGTTCCCGTGGGCGGAATGGATCACCAACTCACCCGTGCCCGGATCGGGTAAAAAAATCGAACAGGCCTCCGCCCTCATCCACGGCCGGCTTTTTTCCAGAATCCGCTCCAGGAGACCCCGAAGTTCGGGCTCGCGGCCAATCTCCCCAGCTAACCGCAGGAGACCAAGATAACCTTCGCCCAAAACCTCGGCCGGAGCTGACATGGAAACGGTTTTCGCCTCCCGCGAGGCTTAACGGCTCTTTGCGGGCGTGAAAATAATCTCCACCCGGCGGTTTTTTGCCTTCCCCACAGGCGTATCATTGGGGGAGACCGGTCGGCTATCCCCATAACCCACCGCAGACAATCTTGCGGCGGGAACCATGCCAGTGGCCTCAAGGGTTCGAACGGCTACAGCTGCACGGGCCGTGGAGAGCTCCCAGTTGGTGGGATAATACTGGGCAAGCACCGGAGCGATCGGATCCGTGTCGGTATGCCCCTCCACCTTAACCTCATCCTGTGTTTTATTGGCGGCCTTGGCCACCTTGCGCAAAACATCCACGCCTTCCTGGGAAAGCTCCGCGGAACCGCTGGGAAAAAGAATTTCACTGGCCACGGTGATCTTGAGCTGATCCTTAAGCCTGGAAATCTGCACATCCTTGTCTGCGAGTTCTTTTTTAAGACTCTCTTCAAGTTTGACATCGTCGGGGGCAGGGACGGACTGGATTTTTTCCATTTGGATTTGCTGGTCGGCCAACTTTTTTTCCAAAACCTTTTTCTCCGAATCGGACAGATCCTTTAGCCTGGCAAGTTCCGCCCTCGCCTGCTCAAGCTCCAAGGATGTTTTTTTTCCTTTTTCCAACTGACCCTTCAACTGCTCCAATTGAGCGCGAGCCAATTCCGCCGCCGAATCCGCCTCCTTCAGACGAGACTCCAGCGCCGTGGCCCTTTGCTGCGTTTCGGTTAACTGGCTCCGGGATTGGAGATCTCGATTGAAATAATAACCTCCACCCCCCAACCCCAGCACGGCGGCAGTTGCCAGCGCCGCTGTTTTCCATGCCACCACTGTGACTGCGCTGGAAGCCACTGTTTTTACCGCCCCCGAAGCCGCGCTTTTGGCCAAAGCATTTCCGGGGGAGGGCAAAGCAGACGGCAAGCCAGCTCCCTTGGCTAAGGGAGTGGCCGGGGAGGGTGTCGATGATTCGGGCATACAAAAACTAGTTCTTTTTGTCCTTGGTCGGTGTTTTGCCCTCGATTTTGGGTTTCTTGTCGAGTTCCTCCAGCGCCTTCCAAAGCCGCTTTACGGCCTCAGGTGTCTTTTTCACCTTGCCATCCAAAATTTCTCTTGGGTTCAATCTTTCGCCGTAAAAATTTTCATTTGTGTCATCCGCGGAGGCATAGCCAAGTCCGGATAGCGACACTCCGCCGAACAACCCTTTGGTGAAGCAGTAGGTGTAAACGGGGGCATTGACCGTGGCCACCCCGGCGGAAAGTTCCCGTCCCGTAGGGCCCGCCGTGCCTTCGACCTCCGCACTGCTGGTGTAGTTCCCTTTTTGCATAAACTGCTCGACGGCTCCTTCCGTATTCAGCAACAGGACGTAATCCTGCGAGGATCCCCCTGCTTGAAAACCAACCCCGGCTCCTGCCGCCGAGATCGCTGTGGGATGAGACCATTTTTTACCCTTCCGGATCACCACCAGGCCGTCTCCACCCTCTCCCGCCACAATGAAGCCTGCCTTGATGATCCACATCACCACGAGCCCTTTGGAATTGTGAAATACCTCCCGGGGAATACTGTCCCCTTGGGCTTTGCCGTACTCTTCAAGAACATCGATCGTTTTCTGGATCCTTTCTTCCATACTGCTCACGGCAAACGCAGGGAGTGGGGCTGCTACGATGAGGGGAACGAGGAGGACTTGGATGAATTTCATGGCAAGAGAATGTCCGCCTGAATCGCCGTTGGCAATCGGATCCCGCTAGGAGAGGCCCTCGTCGGCTTCAATATAATCAAAGAAGGTTTGAATCTCCTCCCGACCCTCCCAACCCGACTCTTTCTTGCGAAAAACCAGCCGATCCGAAAGGTCATCCCGCCAACCCCGCTTGCTCATGTACCCGTTCCAGAAGACCCGGTCTTTACTGTCCCTTTTCCGGCCCTGGGACTGACACCAATCCAGCAATTCCCGGTCGGACCCGCCCTGACATACACGATCCCGTAATTTCTCATAGGATACGCCGAGAAATTCACAGCAGGACGCGTCAAACCCCTTGCCCAGATTTTCCAGGTAGGCGGCAGGAAGTTTCCCGGCCTGAGCCAACCGCACTTTGTCTACCATTCGTCCAAAGTAAACCAACCCCTCCACCTCCGCCCGCGGACTTCTCAGCCCTGGAACCGATTTTATCCCCGCTTCATTCATCGCCCCATCGCCTCCCTCAGACTTCGGATTTCCTCCTCCAACTCCTCGATTCGTGCCGCCAGATCCAGCACCAACCCCGCCCCCTTTGCCGGCACACCGTATTCCACGCGCAACTGTTCGATTCGCCGGACCAGAAAAAGCGTTCCTTCGCCAAACCGGCCCGATTTGCCCTCCTCCCCCAGCAGCCCTAACTCGAAATACATCCGCACCGCCTCGGCCGTGGTTTCCGCCATCCGGGCCAGTTCTTCCAACGCAAATTCCCTCGGCGACTCCGACCAGATTTTTCCTGAAAAATGCCTGGGGTGACCCTTCATGGCTTATTCTCTGGCTCCCGGCCGCCAGCGGCTTTCTTGTGCCAGCTTCTCCCAAAGTTTCTTTTCCTCCGGCCTGACTTCGGCCGGCACGACGATACCCAAAACGGCGTAAAGATCCCCACGTCCTCCATCCTCTCGTGCCAGCCCCTGCCCCCGCAACCTCAGTTTCTGACCGGCCGTGGATCCGGCCGGAACCTTCAAGGAAACCGCTCCATCGAGGGTTGGTACAGACACCTTGGCCCCCAGCACCGCTTCCCACGGCGCGACTTCCACATCCGCAAAAAGATCGCTTCCTTCCACCCGCAGATCAGGATGCCGGGCTAACCTCACCCGCAGATATAAATCTCCGGATTCCCCGCCGCTACGACCTGACTCCCCTTTGCCGGCCAACCGGATCCGTTGCCCCTCCCGAACCCCAGCCGGGATCTTCACCCGGTAGGTCTCCGTCTTCCCTCCACCTCGTTGCAGGGTCACTTCCCGCGTTGATCCGCGTAAAGCCTCCTCCAACGTGACCATCATATCTCCCTCGATATCGGATCCGCGACGCGCCATGCGTCGGCCCGACGGGCGACGATC
>RFWS01000070.1 GCA_009921985.1 bacterium
TACTTGTCGTTGGACTACATGAAACAGGAGGGGGAGATTTACCGCCGGGAGGATGGCAAGATCACACGGGACAAGATTCCGGTGCGGAAAGGGGAACCGCTAAAAAACCAATTAGAGGCGTTTTTGGACAATGTCCGGCACAATACGGATCCGAGAGTGGCCGGGACGCACGGATTTGAAGCCCTGCAGCTAGCCTCGCGGATCTGCGAACAGATGACGCCGGTAGGCGCATGAGGAGCGCCGCACCGGAGAAATCCCGCCTTTATTTGGTGGCGGGGGAGGTGAGCGGGGACCGCTTGGCCGCCGATCTGGTCCGGGCGCTAAAAAAACGAAATCCGGAGCTGGAGGTGTTCGGCGTGGGTGGGCCCATGCTGCGGGCGGCGGGTCAGCAACAGAGTTTTGACTTGGTGCGGCATGCGGTGGTGGGGCTGACGGATGTGCTGAAGAACCTGCCGAAATTCCTGATGTTTTTCCGGCAGGTCAGGGCGGAGATCCTCAGACTTAAGCCAGACGTCGTGGTGCTGGTGGACTATCCAGGATTCAACCTGCGGCTGGCCAAAGCGCTGCATCGTGAAAATCCGCCACCGGCGCTGGTCTATTACGTGAGTCCGCAGGTTTGGGCATGGAAGGCAGGTCGGGCGCGGGCGATGGAAAAGATCCTGGAGCGTCTGCTGGTGATTTTTCCTTTCGAAGTGGAATGGTTCGGAAGGCAGGCACCGCAACTCAAGGTGAAATGGGTGGGTCATCCTTTGGCGGATCGCTGGATCGAGCAGGCCGGAAGCATGGCTTCACCGGAACAGCCTTGTATTGCCCTTTTGCCCGGCAGTCGTCCCAAAGAGATTGTGAGACATTGGTCTTTGTTGTTGGAGACGGCCGGCCGAATTGCCCGGGAACAGCGGAATGTGCGTTTTGTCACGCTGGCGACCGGGCCCGAGATGCGGCAACAGCTGGAGGAGGCGTGGGTCAGGCATCCGACCAGCGGGGTTAGTCTGGATATCGTCTCCGGACAATCTCTGACCCTGCTGAATCGATGCGCCCTGGCCATCGTGGCCTCCGGTACCGCCACGTTGGAGTGTGCGATGGCTGGGTTGCCCATGCTGGTGATCTATAAAACATCTTGGTTCACCTATCTGCTGGGCCGGATGCTGGTTAAGCTTCCCTACCTATCCATGGTCAACGTTTTGGCCGGGGAAAAGGTGGTGCCGGAGTTCTTGCAAAACGCGGCCACGGCGGAGCGTTTGACCACGGCCGCTCTGCAGATTCTGCGCAATCCCCGCGGCACCGAAAAAATGAAACAACGGATTCAACAGGTGGCCTCGAAACTCGGCGGGCCGGGCGCGGCGGAACGGGCGGCCGGAGAGGTCGAGGATGCGATCCGGTTGCGGCGGGCGTTAGTGGTCGCGGCGGAGGAGCGCGTCCGCGATCGCGAGGAGGGCGTGGGCACGGGAACCGAGGGGACGAAGGGCTAAGCGGGCCGCGCGGGTGAGCCGATCGGCCTCCCTTCGGGCGCCGTCGAGGCCCAGCAGGCGCGGGTAGGTGGCTTTACCGGAGGACTGATCCTTGCCGATGCTTTTGCCGAGTTTTTCCTTGGTGGAGACGATGTCGAGGATGTCATCGATCACCTGAAAGGCCAGGCCGAGGGCCCGACCGAACTTGGTCAGATGGGAAAGGGTCCGAGTCCCGGCCCCGGCGGACATCGCGCCAAGCCGAAGGGAGGCGGTAATGAGGGCTCCGGTTTTTGCGCGGTGGATTTCAACGAGTTTCTTCAGGGGGATGCGCTTTTTTTCGGAGTCGAGGTCGAGCACCTGACCGGCAATCAATCCGAGGCTGCCGGAGGCATGGGCCAGTTCGGCGACGTAATCGGCCGCGGAGTAACGGCGATTGGCCTTGGTGCGGGCGACCGAGGCAAAGGCCTCGGTGAGGAGCCCGTCCCCGGCCAGGACGGCCACCGCTTCGCCGTAGACCTTGTGACTAGTGGGGCGTCCGCGGCGAAAATCATCGTCGTCCATGCAGGGCAAGTCGTCGTGGATCAGGGAGTAGGTGTGAATGCATTCGACCGCACAGGCGGCCGGCAGGGCAGTGGTTTCGGTTCCCCCGGCGGCCCGGGCGGCGGCCAGGCAGAGGATGGGGCGAAGGCGCTTCCCCCCGGCGAGGAGACTATAACGCATGGCCTTGTGAATCAGGGCCGGGTGGGCGTCCTTGGAAATCAGGCGATCCAAGGATTTTTCGACCATGGGTAGCCGGGATTTCCAAAACGTCTGTGGATTCATTGGGGGCTGATTTGAGAAAGAGAGGCGGGCAAAGGCAAGCGGGAAGGCGGAGCCTTAGTCAATTTTACAGACGGAATAGGTGGGGACGGGAGCCAGGGTTTTGGCTCCTCCCGAAGGAATGATTTCCAGCAGGGTGACGATTTCCACCAGCTCACCCTGTCCTTGTTTTAAAAGCGTGACGCCCGACGCCAACTGGGTGCCCCGATCGAGAATATCCGCCACCAGCAAAGTCCGGCAGCCGGCGGGAATCGACTGGAAATCTAGAATCGGCCCGCGGGCCGATGGCTGCAGGACGGCCAGTCCGGTGCCGACAAAATAAGAAAGGGGGGCGGCGAGGGGGAGGGAGGTCGAATCATAGGCAACCACGAGGTCAATCCGCCGGCGGGCGTAGCGCTCATTCAAGTCGGAACAGGCAAAACGGAACAACTGTCCATCGCGGTAAATCCCATCAGTCAGATAAGTGGCTTCTCCGGCCCGCCGGGCGTTCTGAATGGTTTTAACCGCAGCGGCAAGGCGGTCGCGGCTACTACGGAGAGCGGCAGTTTTCATGGAAAGATGATGTTCCAAAAAAGGGGATCGGAGAACGAGGAAATCAGTCCTCTTCCGTTTCGGGATCGATTCGGTTCTTTGCCTCCGGCCGGGCCTCCAGGGCGGTCCGGAGTTTTTTCAGGGCGCCATTCTGAATCTGGCGGATGCGTTCCCGGGTGACCTTGAATTTTTTGCCAATGTGTTCAAGGGTCGGGGGCGTCTCGTCAGAAAGGGGAAAACGAAGGGAGAGAATGGCCCGCTCCCGCGCATCCAGCACATGGAGGACTCTCCGGAGGTCCTTAACCAGGCTGCGGCTCTCCAGGCCCTTGCCGGGCATGGCGGCGGTTTCATCGGCGATGAGGTCGCCCAACTCGGCATCGGCATCCTCCCCGACAAGCGCATTGAGGGAGGTGGGCCGCATGGAAATGCGGCGAAACTGGCCGACCTTTTCCGACGTGACGCCCAACTCGGTCGCCAGTTCCTGGTCGGTGGGTTCGCGACCCAGCTCGTCTGCCAGCTGGATGGCGATGCGTCGCATCTTGGCGAGTTTGTCGACCAGATGGACGGGCAGGCGGATCGTCTTGGACTGGTTGGCGAGGGCGCGACGGACGGCCTGTTTGATCCACCAGGCCCCATAGGTGCTGAATTTTGTGCCGCGGTTTGGGTCAAAACGTTCGACCGCCTTCATCAGACCGATATTTCCTTCGCTGATGAGATCAAGGAGAGGAAGTCCCAGACCAGCGTAATCCTGGGCAATTTTAACGACGAGACGAAGGTTGGCCCGGATCATCTGTTCGCGAGCAGCGCGGTCGCCCCGTTGGATCCTTTTGCCCAGGCGAACCTCATCCGCGCGGGTGAGTAGGGGAATCTGCCCAATCTCCCGCAGGTAGGTGCCCAGCGCTCCTTCCCGATCGTCCCGCATCCAAACAGAATGAAGGGGCGACCGCCGAAGGGGAAGACGAACCGGATAAAAGTTAGCACCCAACCACGGGCCGGAAGAGGCCCGTGAAGCGGGAAATACCCTTCGGGAATTAGTCTTTGAGCGCGGCCTGTGCGGCCGCCAAGCGGGCCACGGGCAGACGGAAGGGAGAGCAAGACACGTAGTTGAGGCCGAGCCGGTGGCAGAATTTGACCGAATCCGGATCCCCACCGTGCTCACCGCAGATGCCTAGTTTGATGTCCTTTCGGGCGAAGCGGCCCAGGCGGACGGCGGTTTCCATCAGTTTACCCACGCCCCCCTGATCGAGTACGGCGAAGGGGTTCTGGCGCACGATCTCCTCCTCCTGATACCGCGGAAGGAAGGAGCCCGCGTCGTCGCGGCTCATGCCCAGGGAAGTCTGGGTGAGGTCGTTGGTGCCAAAGCTGAAGAACTGGGCGGACTTGGCGATCTCATCGGCCACCACGCAGGCGCGGGGCACCTCGATCATGGTGCCGACCAAATAGGAAATCTTCACATTTCGTTCCCGCTGAACGGTGGCGGCCACGCGGTGGACCACCTCCAACTGCAGTTCGAGTTCCTTCGGGAAGCCGACGAGCGGGATCATGATCTCGGGGCGGACTTTCATGCCGGCGGCCTGCACTTCGGCGGCAGCCTCGAAGACGGCGCGAGCCTGCATCTCGGAAATTTCGGGATAGACGATACCGAGGCGGCAACCGCGGTGGCCAAGCATGGGGTTAAACTCGTGCAGTTCCTTCACCCGGCGGGCAATGCGGTCCGCGGAAATACCGAGTTTTTCGGCGAGGTCACGCTGGGCGGTTTCCTCGTGGGGGAGGAACTCGTGCAGGGGTGGGTCGAGGAAGCGGATGGTGGCAGGGCGGCCACCGAGAGCCTTGAAGATCCCCACAAAGTCCGACCGCTGTTCGGGCAGCAGTTTGGCGAGAGCCCGGTTTCGTTCATCGGCATTCTCTGCGAGGATCATCTGGCGGACGTAATCGATGCGGTGGCCCTCGAAGAACATGTGTTCGGTGCGGCATAGCCCCACGCCTTGGGCACCGAAGGCAACGGCGTGTTCCACCTGATCCGGTTGATCGGCGTTGGCACGAACCTCCAATTTCCGGCGCTGGTCGGCCCATTGCATGAGTTGGGCAAACATCTTGTAACTGGGGCTGTCGCTTCCCTGAATGTCTTTGTCGATGAGGACACGGACGATGTCGGAAGGGGAGGTTTTCACCTCGCCGGCGAAAATCTCCCCGCTGGTGCCGTCGATGGAAAGAAAGTCGCCCTTGCGGTAGTGCTTGCCGCGCACGGTGAGGGTGCCCGTGGCATAGTCGATCTGCAGGTCCGAGGCGCCGCAGACGCAGACTTTGCCCATTTGGCGTGCCACGAGGGCGGCGTGCGAAGAAACTCCGCCTCGGGCGGTGAGAATGCCTTCGGCCGCCAGCATGCCACGGATGTCCTCGGGACTGGTCTCCACGCGGACGAGAAGGACCTTGGCCCCCTTGTGGGCGGCCGCTTCGGCCTCGTTGGCCTGAAAATAGATCTGACCGGTGGCGGCGCCGGGGCCGGCCGGTAGACCGCGGGCGATGACCTCGGCGGTTTTCCGGGCGCGGGCGTCAAAAACGGGGGCCAACAACTGGCTAAGCGAATCGGCAGGGATGCGGCGGACGGCATCGTCCGGCTTGATCAGCTTTTCCTTCACCATTTCCACGGCGATGCGGACAGCGGCAAGGCCGGTGCGTTTGCCGTTACGGGTCTGGAGCATGAAGAGGCGTCCCTCTTCCACGGTGAATTCGAAATCCTGCATGTCCTTGAAGTGTCCCTCGAGAGTGCGCCGGACATCCTGCAACTGACGGTAGACCTCGGGGAACTGGACCTGGATCTTTGCGACGGGCTCAGGGGTGCGGACTCCGGCCACGACGTCCTCGCCTTGGGCATTCAGCAGAAATTCCCCATAGAGAACCTTCTCCCCGGTGGCAGGATCGCGGGTAAAGGAGACGCCGGAGCCGCTGTTTTCACCAGTGTTACCGAACACCATGGCCTGCACGTTGACCGCGGTGCCCCACTCGTGGGGAATGTTGTATTTGCGGCGATAAATGATGGCACGCTCGTTAT
>RFWS01000008.1 GCA_009921985.1 bacterium
CGGGCCTATGCCGATGCGCTGGCCCCGCACCGGCTGCTGGCCGCCCAAATCCTGCTCACCTCCTGGGATCTGGACAGCCGCCGGATTTACGACAACACCCGGGCCACGCTGCACACGCTCTTGCGGCAAAAACGGGCCGTGCCGGTATTCAACGAGAACGATGCGCTCTCGTTTGAAGAGATCGCCTTGCTCAACGCCTTCGGCGACAACGACCGGCTCTCCGCCCACGTGGCCATCCTGGCCAAAGCGGACCGCCTGGTGATCCTGACCGATGCGCCTGGGTTGATGAGCCGGCCCGACGGCGGTGGCCAGCTGATCCGGCGGGTGCGGAAGATCGACGAAAAAGTCCTCGCGGTGGCCGGTGGCGCCGGCAGTGCGGGATCGGTGGGCGGTATGCGTTCCAAATTGGAGGCGGCGCGTGTCGCGCTGGCCCGCGGGATTCCGGTGCTGATCGCCGACGGCCGGCGACGGAAAGTCCTGGGGGAATCCACCAAGGTTTCGGCGCATGGCACTTGGATCGCCCGATGAGCGCCGTGGCGGAGTTGGCCGCACGGGCCAAGGAGGCGTCGCGCCGCATGGCGGTGCTTTCCGCCGACGAAAAAAACGCACTTTTACTGGCGATGGCCGAAGAATTAGCCGCCCGGAAAAAAGAAATTCTCCAGGCCAACCGGCAGGACGTGGCGGCGGGGAAGGAGGCCGGATTAACCGGTGCGCTGCTCAACCGGCTGGAGCTCACCGACAAACTGTTTGCCGACATGGTGGAGGGGGTGAGGCAGGTAGCGCGCCTGCCCGATCCGGTGGGGGAGGTGGTGCGGAAATGGAAACGGCCCAACGGGCTGGAGATCGAAAAAGTCCGTGTCCCCATTGGGCTGATCGGGATTATCTACGAGTCGCGCCCCAACGTGACGGTGGACAGCGTCGTACTTTGTCTGAAGACCGGCAATGCTGTTCTGCTACGGGGTGGGCGGGAGGCGCGGCACAGCAACCGGGCCCTGGCCCAGACCTTGGGCGAGGCGGCGCGAAAGAAGAAACTGCCCGCTGAGGTGGTGGCCTTGGTGGAGGACGAGAGCCGGGAGAGCATCCCCGAAATGTGTCGGTTGGACGGGGTGCTCGACCTTTTGATTCCCCGGGGAGGCCACGGTCTGATTGAAACGGTGCTGCAACACGCCCGCGTTCCCGTGATCAAACATTCCCACGGCGTATGCCATGTCTTTGTGCACCGGGCGGCGGATCCCGCCATGGCGGAAGCGATTGTGGTGAACGCCAAGTGCCAGCGGCCCGCCACCTGCAACGCGGCCGAGACCCTGCTGGTGGACCGGGAGGGGGCGGAAAAAATTCTTCCCCGGCTGGTGCGAGCTTTGCGGGCCAAAGGGGTGACGCTGTTTGGGGACGAGACCGCGGCGAAAGCCTCGGGGGAAAAACTTTCTCCTCCGGCCGACTGGAAGACGGAATATCTCGATCTGACGATGGCGATCCGGGTGGTGGACGGAGTGGACGGGGCGCTGGAGCATCTGGCGCGCCATGGGAGCCATCACTCCGACGCGATCGTCACGCAGGATCGGGCCGCGGCGGAGCGTTTTCTCCGGGGGGCCGATTCGGCCGCGGTCTACTGGAACGCGTCGACGCGTTTCACGGACGGGGGGGAATTTGGTTTCGGCGCGGAGATTGGCATCAGCACGGACAAAATCCATGCCCGTGGCCCAATGGGATTGGAGGAGTTGACCTCGTACAAGTACGTTGTGACCGGCCACGGGCAGTTGCGCGAATAAACCGGCGTGAAAATCCCCTTCGGCTGGAAGATTCACCTGTTCTTTGCCGTCATCACCGCCTTACTGCTGGTGGTTGTCCTAAGTGCTCGGCAGGAAACGCCGTTCGGCTTCGCGGATGTGGTCGCCATGGCCCAAGATCGGGCTACCCGGCCCCAGGAACCGTTCCGACCGGTGGCCGCGGAATTTCTTCGCTTGAACTATGACCAGCACCGGGACATCCGCTGGAAAAACGACCGCAGCCTATGGCGTTCCGAAGGCCTTCCTTTCCAAATCCGTTTCTTCCACCCGGGGTATATCTTCAATCGGGTCGTGGAAATCTTTGTTTTGCCGGACAGCCCGTACCAACCGATCCGTTACTCGCCGGAATTTTTTGATTTCGGGAAAAATGTCTTTAAGGAAAAACTCCCCACCACCGGCAGCTACGCCGGTTTCCGGATCCATTATCCCCTGAACCGGCCGGATGTCTTGGACGAGCTTTGCGTTTTTTTGGGGGCCTCTTACTTCCGGGCCTTGCCGCGGGGGCTTCATTATGGTGTCAGCGCGCGGGGTTTGGCCCTCAACACGTATGTGGCCGGTCGCCAGGAAGAGTTTCCTGTTTTCACCAAATTCTGGCTCGAAAAGCCCACCGCCTTTGCGAAAGAATTCACCCTGCTGGCCTTGATGGATTCCGAAAGCGTCAGCGGGGCGTACCAATTCAAAATCTTTCCCGGAGAGGAAACCCGCATGGAGGTGGAAGCCCGCTTATTCTTCCGAAAAACCCCCTCCATGATCGGATTGGCCCCCATGTCCTCGATGTTTTGGTTCAGTGAAAACACCAGCAACACCTTCGGGGATTTTCGGCCCGAGGTGCATGATTCGGACGGCATGCTGTATCAGAAAGAGAATGGAGAGTGGGTTTGGCGTCCCTTGACCTGGGCCCGGCAGATCCAGGTGAATATTTTTCCGGATTCCAATCCCAAGGGTTTTGGTTTGCTCCAGCGGGACCGGGAATTCAGCCACTATCAGGATCTCGAGGCCTTGTATCACCTCCGTCCCAGCCTTTGGGTTCGGCCTTTGGAGGGCTTTGGGGCTGGGAGCCTGCTCCTCATGCAGTTGCCGACCGGAAACGAATACACGGATAATGTAACCCTTTTTTGGAAATCGGAGGCCCCCGTCCTGCCGGGAAGTTCGCAAACGATTCGTTATGAAATGCGCTGGCTCAAGCAAGCGGAGAACTTGCCTCCCCTGGGCCGCTGCATATCCACCCGGGTGGATGATCAGGAAAAGAAAAACCAACGGACTTTTCATCTGGATTTCTCTGGGGGGGCCCTGGCGAATCTCCCCGCGGGACAGACGCCAGCCTGGGAGGCCTTTTCTCCCACCGGGGCGAAGATCTTGAAGCCTCAAATTGTCTGGAATGAGTACAACCAATCCTGGCGCTTTAGCTTTTTAGCGCTGAAGGAACCGGGAAACCGTCCCCAGGAAATCCTTTGTCGTTTGGTCGGACCGACGGGCCACATCTCGGAAACCTGGAGCTATACATGGCTGCCGTAGCGCCCTCCGACGGCTGGGATCAGGCGGCCAAGGGGGTGGGAACCTGGCTGGAGCGGTTGGGGGTTCGTCCCGAGGAGCGGCGATTGGGGCTTGTTCTTGAAATTCTGCAGGAAGCGCGAAAAAAAAGGACCAAAGGAATCCCAGCCGTGGCGGCCATGGACGTGGCCTTTGGGCGGTTGGAAGATTGGGCTGTTTCCATTTTTCCGGAATCCTCCCGCGAGCGGGCGGTTGCGCAGGCTCTCGTCGCGATGGCCGGATCCATGCCGGCGGACCGGGCCGGCCAGCTGATCCTCTGCTCGCCCTGTCCATCGGAGGATGCGGAGCTTCTGAGGCAGTTTTCACATGGCGGTGGGCTGGAAATTCGCCTTTCCCGGATGACGGCGAGGGGGATCCGCTTCGGCCCCATTGAGACGATTGCCCAGGAAACTTGGCATAAATTCGGCTGGGCTCCGATTTTTCAAGCTCTCCTGATTTGGACGGTGGTGTTTTTTGTGCTCCTTTTTCTTTTGGAAAGGGGGCGCATTTCTTGAGGACCGCCGGGTTGCGGCTGCGTCCGATCACGGCCGAGGAGGTCGCTTTTCGCCGGGCGGTGTTTTTCGGCGCGGTGGTGGCCGGAACCGGCCTTGGAGTCTGGTTTTTGGCCCGGGCCTTTGTTTCCGAGGGCTTTTCTTTCCTCGAAATATTCCAGTTGGTTCTTTTCGGACTGCTTTTTCACCAAATCGTGGCGGGTTGCTGGCTGGCGTTGTTGGGGGCGTGGTCCCTCCGTTTTGAGAAAAACTATCCCGGCCCATGGACCGAAGCCGGTGCCGGACCCGCGCAGCCTGATTTGCCTCGAACGGCGATTGTTCTTCCCATGTACAACGAAAACCCCGGCCCGATCTTTTCCGTGGCCGAGGTGCTCTGGCGGGATCTCCGTTCGGCCCCCGGGGAGTTCGAATTGTTTTTTCTCAGCGATTCCAACCTGCCCGAACAGTGGATGGCGGAGGAGCGGGGTTGGTTTGAGCTGTGCCGTCGCACGGGGGCTTGGGGGCGGATTCATTACCGGAAGAGGCGGTCTCCCCGCCACGGCAAAAGCGGAAATCTTGCCGATTTTTGCCGGCGTTGGGGGGCTCATTTTCGTTACATGATCACGCTGGATGCCGACAGCCTGATGACGGCTTCCCTCATCCGGCAACTGGTTGTCTGGATGGAAAAGTCCCCGCGCACGGGAATTTTACAGACGCTGCCTTTTCAGGTCCTGGGGCAGACCCTCTTTCGGAGAATGCAGCAGTTTTCGGCCCGGCTCTACGGACCCATTTTTGCGGCAGGCGCCAACTTTTGGCATCTCTTTGCCGGCAATTACTGGGGACACAACGCCATCGTGCGGGTGGCCCCCTTCATCCAGTACTGCGATCTGCCCGAGTTGCCCGGAACCGTGCCGGCCCGGCGGCAGATTCTCAGCCATGACACGGTGGAGGCGGCGTTGATGCGGAAATCGGGCTACGATGTCTGGATGGTTTTTCATGCGGAGGGAAGTTATGAGTCCGGACCGCCCAATTTTGTGGATTATCTTGCCCGCGAAAAGCGGTGGTGTCGCGGGAACCTCCAGCATTTTTGGTTTCTTTTCTCCCCGGAAATCGATTTTGCCAACCGCGTCCATATCTGGATGGGTTTGATGGCCTACGGGGCGGCTCCTCTTTGGCTTTTATTTTTGATGGGCGGGGCGGTGGATTGTTTTTTCAAGCATCGCTTTTCTCTCCTGAGTTCGGGCACCGGCGGAATCGATGGCCCCTTGGGCCACGCCTATGGAACCCTGTTTGCGGTGACCTTGGGTCTGCTTTTTCTCCCCAAAGTGGTGGCCTGGCTTTGGGCCGCCCCGCATTGGCGGGCTTTTGGTGGGGGAATCCGTTCGGCGCTGAGCGTGGTCTTGGAAACCATGGCTTGGGCGGTTTGGGCTCCCTCCAGCATGCTCTACAACACCTGGTTTATTTTGCGGGAATGGCTCCGGAGGCCTCTCGCTTGGACCACCCAGAATCGCGGGCAACGCCAAGGCCTAACCCTCCCCCTGGCCCTTCGCCGGCTTTTTCTGCCGTGGACCACCGCGCTGGGCGCGGGAATCCTGCTGCTGGCTTACTTGCCTGAACAAATCCTCACGTTTATCCCGCTGCTCGCTGCATGGTTTCTGACCCCTTGGCTGAGCTGGTGGACCAGCCTGCCGTCGGCCGGCGCCCTGGCACGGAGGTGGGCCCTTTTTTTGGTGCCGGAGGAGACCGGGACCATTTCCTGCCGGGGGGTGGAATCCTATCTGGAGGCTGCCCGCAAACCCTGGATGATCCCCGGAGATCTTCGCTCGGAACTGAGACGTTTCATGCGTGATCCTCTTTGGAATTCCCTGCATGTGCGGCTCCTGCGGGATCGAAAGGGGCCGGCGGAAAATCGCACCCGTTTTCCCATCCCCAAGCGGGAGCTGATGCTGGACAAACCCCCGGAGGCTTTCCCTTCCATGGATTGGATGAACCTGCTGTCCGATCCGGCCGCCTGTCTTTGGATCCACCGGACCTATTGGAAGCGGGTCGCGTCCCGCCGGGGTTCCGGGTGGGGTTCGGCGGAAGAATCCTAGCCCCCCTCAGGGAGCTTTTTTTTCGAAGCGATTGAAAATTTCGGCCGCATTGGTTTCGGAAAGATGGATCGGGCGGGTCTGATTATCGGCCACCTCCACTTCCAGCAGCCAGTAGGCAACGGCATAGCGGCTTTTGTACTGGCCGTACAAGGCGTACTTGCCTGGGGGCACGTTGGAGAAAAAAAACCCTCCGTTGGTGGCGCTTTGGGTTCGCAGGGTGGCGGCGTTGGCGGCGGCCTGACCCAGGGCTTGGAGATCGAGGTTCTTATACCCGTCCGCGAAATCGATGCGGACGCCCACGGGATTTTCCTGCCCGTCCGGACTGCGGGTCACCGCCAACCCGTCGGTTTTCCAGGTTTCCATCCGCAACCTCCGGATCTCGGGAATCAAATGGGGAGGGGCTAGGATGAGATCCATCCCGCCCAAATCGGAGCGATAGGAGGCATTCTTGAGCTGGATCGTGGCCCGGCCGGCAATCGAGCCGTGCCCTTGGGGTTGGGCCAGGAGAGGCAGGGGAAGAAGAAAGAGGGCCGCGGTCAGCTTGCCAAAGAGGGCGACTGGACGAATCTTAGAAGAATCATGAACCATCGGCCCATAACCTACCGCAGGGCGGCCGGCAGGGAAAGGGGGCGATGAAGGAGCCGCGTTACCGCCGGCTGGCGGATCTGCTGACGGGCTACTCCACCGCCTTAAAGCGGGGGGATCGTGTCTGGATCGATGCCTCCGAAATTCCCGAGGCTTTTGTGGTGGAATTGATCCGCTCTGTCCGGGCCCGGGGGGCGGACCCCTTTGTTCATCTGCACACGGGGCAGGTTTCCCGCGAGCTGGGTCGCGGGGTGACGGAAAAGGCGCTTCGCTTCAGTTTGCGGCACGAGCTCCGGAAGATGAAGGAGATGCAGGCCTACATCGCCCTGCGGGGATCCCGGAATGCCTTTGAATCCAGCGATGTTCCTGCGGAAAAGCAGAAGCTCGCTGGAAAGATTTTGAGGCCGATTTCGGATCGTCGCATCAACCACACCCGTTGGGTGGTATTACGCTGGCCCACCCCGGCCATGGCCCAGGCCGCCGGCATGAGCACCGAAGCTTTTGAGGATCTCTTTTTCCGGGTCTGCACGCTGGATTACCGCCGGCTGGCGCTTGCCACGAAGCCTCTGGTGCGGCGGATGCGGCGGACTGACCGGGTCCATATTACTGGGCCGGGCACCGATCTGAGATTTTCCATCAAAAACATCGGCATAATTCCCTGTGTGGGGGAGCGGAACATTCCTGACGGCGAGGTGTTCACCGCACCGGTGAAAGATAGCGTGGAGGGGCAGGTGACCTTCAATGCCCCGGCGGTCTATCGCGGCATTCCCTTTGACAACGTCTGCCTGAAATTCTCCAAGGGGAAAATCGTGCAGGCCCGGGCTGGAGACAAAAGCCGCGAGCTCGAACAGATTTTCAACAGCGACCCCGGGGCCCGTTACATCGGCGAATTTTCCCTGGGTCTCAACCCTTATCTGCACGAACCCATCCGCGACATTCTTTTTGACGAAAAAATTGCCGGTTCGTTTCATTTCACGCCCGGACAGGCGTATGAGGAGGCGGACAACGGCAACCGCTCCCAAGTGCACTGGGATTTGGTTTGTCTGCAGGACAAGGCCCACGGCGGCGGGAGGATCTTCTTTGACGGCAAACTTGTCCGTGAGGACGGGCGTTTTGTCGACAAGGACCTCGTGGGCCTTAACCCCGAAAAGCTGGCGCGGATTCTGCCGACATGAACCTTCGGCAAGCCTTGGTGCAACTGGCGGAGCAGTCCGGCGCCAAGGATTTGGCCGCTTGTGAACAGGCGGTGACTGCGGCAGCGACCGACCAGCGCTCCATGATCAATGCGCTTCTCGACACCGGACAGGTGGACGAAAAGGTATTTGCCCAAAAACTGGGAGAGCGGTTGGGGCTCCAGGTTTGGGGGGAGGAAATTCCTCCGATCCCCGCTCCGCTTCGCGAAAAATTTCCTGCACGGATTGCCCTGCGGTACCGGCTCCTTCCGGTGACACCGGGGGAGGGGGAGCCTCTTCCTGTCCTGGGTTTTGACCCTTTTGATCATTTGGGGCGGCAGGCTTTGGCCGGCTTTTGGGCCGGGGAGACCCGCTGGATGCTGGCGCCCCGCCGGGCGATTCTGGACGGCTTGCGGGCTGGTTACGGGGTTGGGGCAGAAACTTTTGACGAAATTCTTGAGGGCCGCGGGGATCTTCCGCCCCCCAGCGACCTCGAGCAGGAAACCACCATTCTTGATGCGGATGATTCGGAGGCTTCCGTCATCAAGTTTGTGAACCAGATCATCCGTGAGGCCCTGCAGGAACGGGCCACGGATATCCATATCGAGCCCCTTGAGGATGATCTTCAGGTCCGGTACCGGATCGACGGGGTCTTGCGGAATATTCCCGTGCCTCCCCGCATCAAACTGTTTCAAGCCTCCCTGATTTCCCGCATCAAAATCATGGCTCACCTGGACATTGCGGAGCGGCGGCTGCCGCAGGACGGGCGCATCAATCTGGAGTTTGAGGGGAGGCCCATCGATGTGCGGGTGGCGACCATTCCCTCGGTAACAGGGGAATCCATCAGCCTCCGTCTGCTGGGCCAGCAGCGTTTTGACTTTGCCCAGTTGGGATTGAGTCCGCTCAACGAGCAGAAGGTGCGGAGCCTGCTGGCCCTGCCGAACGGGATCGTGCTCATCACCGGTCCGACGGGATCGGGAAAGTCGACCACCCTGTACACGTTTCTTGCTTCGCTCAATTCCAAGGACCGCAGGATCGTGACCATCGAGGATCCGGTGGAAAACAAGATTCCCGGAGTCGTCCAGATTGCCGTGAAGCCGGAAATCAATCTGACCTTTGCGGCGGGCCTCCGGAGCATTTTGCGGGGCGACCCCAATGTGGTGATGGTCGGTGAGATGCGGGATGTGGAAACGACCGAGATCGCGATTCGTGCGGCATTGACCGGACATCTGGTGTTTTCCACCCTGCACACCAACGATGCGATCGGGGGAATCACCCGGTTGGTGGATATGGGCATCGAACCATTTCTCGTGGGTTCCTCCGTACGCGCCTTTCTGGCGCAAAGGTTGGTGCGGGTTTTGTGTCCTTGGTGCTGCGAAAAAGGCAGCTACTCCGAGCAGTATATCCGCGAAATCGGCATCCCGGCCGACAAGGCCGCCACGGCCCACCGCGCGGTGGGATGCGACCGTTGCCGGATGACCGGATATCAGGGGCGCCGGGCGATTTACGAAATCTGCCTGGTGAGTCCCCAACTGCAGGAAATGATCACGCGGCGAGAGTCCAACTCCGCCTTGAAAGAAATGGCGCGTTCCCAGGGGATGCAAAGTCTGCGGGAAGACGGGTGGGAAAAGGTGGCGGAAGGAACGACCACCATTGAGGAAGTCCTGCGGGTGACCGCCACGGAGGCCAGCCGCAACGGGGTCTCCTGATATGCCGGCGTTTACCTACGAGGCCATCGCGGCGGGGGGCGGACGTACCCGGGGCGTGCTGGAGGCCAAGAGTCGACAGGAAGCTCTGGCCCAACTGGGTCGGCAGAGGCTTCAGCCCATCCGTTTGCAGGAGGAGGTTGCAGCCGCCGGCGCTCCCTTGGCCGCGGTGGGGCAGGCTCAGGCTTCCTCGGAGCGTCAGATGAATGAGGCTCAGATCATTTCCTTCACGGAGGAGCTGGGGGATCTGCTGGACGCCGGACTGCAACTTGAGGGGGCGTTGCGGATGATGGAGCAGCGGTCCGAGGCCTCCGCCCTCAAAGCGGTGGCCCAGAGTCTTCGCACCCAGGTTCGGGAGGGGACCAGTCTTTCGCGGGCCCTGAAGGTGGCTTCCTCCAGCTTCTCGGACCTTTACTGCAACCTCGTAGCGGCCGGGGAGGTCAGCGGGGCTCTTGGAGCGATCTTACAGCGACAGGTTCTTTATTTGAAGAAGCTGAACGACCTCAAAGCCCGGGTGATCCAGGCCCTGATTTATCCCATGTTCGTGACCGGAGCCGGCATTCTGCTCATGGTGCTGTTTGTCGTTGTGCTGGTGCCGCAACTGGAGACGCTGTTCAAATCCCAAAAGCCACCGTTAATCACCCAACTCCTGCTTGGAGCCAGCCGATTCCTGGTTCATTGGGGCTGGATGGTCGTGGCGACGTTGGCCCTCGGGGGAATCGCGTTCTGGCAGGCTGTGCAGAAGCCGGCGGGACGAAGCTGGTGGGATCAAGCCAGGGTAAAAATTCCCGTGGCCGGGCCGGTTTTGGAGGCCGCCTTTTATGCCCAGTTTAGCCAAACTCTCGCCAACCTTTTGGGCAACGGGGTCACCTTGCTTCAAGCCATGCAGCTTGTCTCCCGGGCCACCTCCAACACCTTTTACCGGGCTCGATTGGAAAAAGCCGCCCTGCAGATTTCCGAGGGTTTTTCCCTGAGCCGGGCGTTGCGGCAGGTGGGGGGCTTTGCCGATACCTTTCTCGACCTGGTGGCCGTGGGCGAACAAACCGGCGATTTGGCCAAGGCCTTGGACAAAGCCGGGGCCCGTTATGAAAAGGAAATGGACCGGAGGATTCAGAAGATCACGGCTCTCATCCAGCCTGTGATTATTGTGATCATCGCCTTGGTGGTGGGAGCCGTGGTTTATTCCATCATCACCAGCATCTTTGACGCGATGTCCGGTATGCGAAAAAGTCTGTAACAAGTTATTCCTTCCTCTTTGGGGCTTGTTCACGCGAGCGGTGAGCAAAGCCTTGGGCTGGTGGGGAAGAGAGGGGGCTTCCCTGGGTAGTTTCGCCCATGGCTTTTCCCGTCCTTTTCCTGGCAATGGTTTTCTGCCTCCTCGGCCTTTCGCCGGCTCGGGCGGGGCCCATGGTCTGGGAAGGGCAGGAACCTTGGAGGTGGGAGGCCAACCGGCCAAACGCTGGTTCTGGGTCCGACGCCGGAGCGGTCGAGATTTTTCGGACCGTCAACACGGTCTTATGGCAGGCGCGCCTTCGGCCTCCCGAGGATGGTCGTGCGCTTCTTTTGACGGTGGTTTTTAAGGAGAGTCAGGGGGGATTTGCCCGGTTGATGTGGAAAAACGCCACCGAGGCCATCACCTTGTGCGGCAACCTTTATGAAGGGGCGGCACCTTGGCACCAAAGGAGCTTTCTGATTGCCCCGAACACCCTCTCCGGCCCCGGTCGGCTGCTAATCGAGTCCACCGGGGATTCCTCCGTGGTGGAAAAGGCTGATTTGGCATGGGTTTCTCCCGCCATTTACGCCACCGCCAGCACCCCGGCTCTTTTTCTTTCGGACTCGGGTCGGGTGATTCCCGCCGAAGAGCTTGGGGTTGCGGGCCGGAAAATCCCTTCCGATGTTGTCCGGGGCCGGACCGTGGATGCCGTTCTCGATCCCGGCCCGATTCATTTGGATGCAGGCCAAACCGTCCGGCTTTTTGCCTCCATCGGGGGAATACCCGGCTGTGCCCGGTTGGATGTGGAAGTGGCGGGTCTCCCCTCCATTTTCCGGCCCAAGGTGGAAATCAACGGTCAACCGTTGGATGAGGTGAATCTGGAAATTCCCGGCTTGGAAGACCCGGGGTACATCCGTCTGCCGGGTTCAGACGAAGGACTCTTTGCGGGTTGGCGGAAAGTCACCGCCTATGTGCCTTCCGGCTTTCTGAAGCCCGGCGAAAACCGGCTGGATTGGACCAACCCGGATTTTCGCAACGGGCACACTCTCCGCCGCGCCCGTCTGCAAATTCTTTTTGAAGACGGTTCCCCGCGTTTCTCGCCCCCGGTCCCCTCCGCGCCCCCCCCTCCAGTCTCCGTCGGGCGACCGGACTTCAGGCTTGGGTTGTCATCCCGTGGGACAGGGGTAGAATTGCGTTCGGAATGAGACACTCCATCCAATTTCGCAGGTCGGCGGGGGGATTCACCCTGATCGAGATCATGCTCGTGGTCGGCATCATCACCGTGTTGATGGGGTCGGCGATTTTCATGCTCACCGGAAATTTGGAATTTGCGAAGGAACAACGGGCCCGGGGCGATCTTCAGGCCATCGTCACCCAGATCCGGCTCTACGAAATGAAAAGCGGCGGGGTCCCACTGGAGGAAAGCGCCGGTCTGCGGGCGCTGGTCGGCAAGGGAAAGGGGTTTGAGGAGTTGCCGAAGGATCCATGGGGGCAGGATTACGTTTATAAAATGGACACCTCTTCCGCCAAAGGGTTCAAGGTCTATTCCAAGGGACCGGACCGCAAGGATGACAACGGGAGCGGCGACGACATTTCCTCCTCGCGTAAGTAGCCTTTCTGCGGGGTTGGGCCGTTCCCTTCCCCGTTCCAGTGCGTTTACCCTGCTGGAGATCATGCTGGCGGTGGGGATTGCCGTCATTTTCATGGGGGGAGCGGTGGTGTTTCTTTCCAGCGTGGGAGGAGACGAGGATTTGGAGCGGGCCCGTCGCATCCTGGAAATCGCCGCCGGCGCCGCCCGGGAAGAGGCGCTCCGAAGCGGCATTCGGCAAAGAGTGATCTTGGGAACGCCCGGGGAAGGACGCCTTTTGGGCTGGCTGACGCGGGTCGATTCGGCGGCTTATGGCGACTGGGCGTTTCCCCCCGAGGTGGAAATGAGCGTTTTGCGACCCCATTTGTCGGAGTGGGGAAAACCCGAGTTGATGGAATGGGAATTTACCGGAGGCGGGCTGGTGGAGCCTATCCGGATCCGCCTGAAGCACGGCTCGAATCAGGACCAGTTTTCCTTCAATGCCCTGACGGGGGAATCGCAAACCGAGGTCTGGAAAAAAGAAAGATGAAATCCCGGGCCTCCTTCACCTTGATCGAAGTCATGCTGGCCGTGGGGATTTTTTCCATCGCGGTGGTGGGTTTTTCCCGCGCCTTGAATGATGTGCTGGCGATCCAATCGGAAATCCTCCGGAATGGACAAAAACGCCAGGCACTCGATTCCCTTGCCGCCCAGTACCTTGCGGTGAGCAACTCGCTCGTTCCGGCAGACTGGAAGGAGCGGGAGGAATTCTCCGCCCCCCCGGCCTGGAGAATCCGGGAAAAGACGATCCAAGCCGAGCCACTGGTCATCGCGGGCACCAACCAGTCGGCCCGGCAGGTGGTCGGCTGGTTTCAGGTCTATTTGGAGTGTCTTGGCCAGGATGGGGAGCCAAACGATGCGGTTTCCCTGTTGCTTTCTCCGCAAAGATGAAAAAGACCCCGGGCAAAGCCTTTACCCTGATTGAGGTTACCTTGGGCTTGGCCATTTTGATTCTCATTTTTGGGGTGATCTTCCAGCTGGTTCAGGTGTCGCTCGAGGGGGCGGATTTGGCCACCAAATATAGCCGGCGGCATCGGGAGGTGGGGGGCCTGTTTGCCTTGGTCCGCCAGATCTGCATGGAGGCACCCCCCGCCAGCCAGTTTGGCCTGGAAAAAGGGCAGTTGGTCATCACCAATGCCCCGGCCGCCATTTTTCGCGAGGTTCCCGACAGTGTCCGGACCCTTGAATTTATTTCGGAAAGGGAGCCCGGCGGCGGCCGCAGGTTGAAGCTGGTGGAGCAGTTGAATTTGCTGGGGCCCAGCGGGGAGATTACTCCCGGCGGAGGTCAGACCAACACGTTCGAGCTCATGCGGGATATCGCCAAGTTGGAATGGAGCGTCTGGAATCCCCAGTCCGGTCAGGAGGAAACCCTTTGGCAGGGACCGGCCAAGCCCTCGTATTTGAAAATGAACCTTGTGCGCAGGGAAGGTGGTCGGAATGTGACGAACACGGGTATTTTTTGGATTCCCTCGGGAGGCACGCCCGGCAATCCCGTTCCCCAGGATCCCGTCTGTCGGACCGGATGGACGGCAGGACCGTCCACCAACACCAACAGCACGCCCGGGGGTGTCCCCCCTACGGCTGGCACCAATATCAACGTTCAGGTGGGCAGTCCCTGATCGGGCCATGAAAGCGTTCCACTCCCTGCATCGCCGGAACCAAGGCGGGGTCGCCCTCGTGGTGGTGATCTGGGCGTTCGGACTTATTTTCACAGCCTTGGTGGGTTTTTCGGTCCTTTTGCAACGGCAACTTGGACAGGAGATCGCATCCTTGCAGAATTCCAGAGCCACGCTGTTGGCAGAAAGCGGAATCCAGATGAGCCTGAATCCACAATTGGCCCCATGGGAAATGGCTGAGGCTTCCAGCCAAATCGCCTCGCGTCTGAAAAACGGATGGAGAATTTCCCCGCTTGATGATTTTAATCTGACCGTCGAAATGCAGGAGGAGGACGGGCGCCTGAATGTGAACGCCCTGCGACTGTCCGACCAACCGGACGAGAGCCAGCGCATCCTCGTTAACCTGCTGGTGAAGCTCGAACTCGAATCCAGCGCGGCCAGTGCCTTGGCGGAAGACATGTTGGCCTCCGAACAAAGCGGTCTGCGGCCATGGGAAAGCCTCCGGCCAATGGAAGATCTGCCCTCTTGGGAGCTGGTGCCCGAAGAAAAACGGGAGCCAATCCGGGCGAAGCTCCGGAGCCTTTTCACGGTGTATGGTTCGGGAAAATTATCCCTGAAAGCCGCTGACCCGAGCGTTTTGGAGGCGGTTTTGGTTCCCCCAGCCTCATCCCAGGGGTTGCAGCAATTTCTGAAGATCCGACCCGGTCCGGACCTGATCCCCGGGACCGCCGACGACATCGTGAACCCCGGTCTTTTGGGCAGCACAGCCGAAATTACATCCGTTTTGGCCCAGAGAACCTCGGCCAATGGGGGGGATTCCTGGAGGGTCACCTCCACGGGGACCGTGGGAAAGGCGACGCGAACCGTGGAGGCGGTGATCTCCAGAAATCCTCCGATGGTCAAAGCCCGTTGGGTTGAGGAAAAACCTGCGGAGAAAGCGCAAAAGTGAAGGCTCGTCTAAAAGCGGGGACAGCCAAAAAAAACACCCCCCCGGAGGGGGCTGCCCTGGTGGTTCCCGGTGCGGAAGCGTGGGAATTTTGGTGCGAATCCGGAGGCCCCGCCACCATGGTGAATTCCGCGGAAACCCCGGATCGTTTGGGGATCTCTTCCGGGGTTTGTCTGGGGCTTCCTTGCCAATCTTTTTTCTCCATGCCTATTTGGGTGCCCGAAGTTGCGGAAACTTCCCCCAAAGAGTTGACGGCCCTTGCCTTGGAGCGCCGGGGAATGCTCGGAGCGGCACCCGAAAGTGCGGTCTGGTTTCAGGAACCGATCCGGACGGAGAAGGGGAGCGGGGCTGAATCCAATGGATCCGAGGGGGGGCGTTGTCTGGAAGCAACCGCCGTCTTGGTGCAGCCATTTGAGGAGAAATGGCTGCTCGATCAGGCCACTCGGCATGAGCCGACCGGGCGGCTGTTTCCCGCTCCCGCGGGCGGGGCCACCGCTGTCCTCCGGAGGGAGCTGGGCCGATGGGTGGCCGATTTTTATTCCCAAGGGAAGTGGCTGCATTCCCAGCCCCTTTTGGCAAAAAACCTGGATACATCCGCCAAGGTCGAATTGAAGGCCTTGCTCGGACAATGGGAAGCAGAAGGGGTTTTCCCGCCTTTGGCGGACATGGTGGTGCGCTGCCGGAAAGAGGAGATGCCCGGTTTGGCGTCTTTTGGGGATTTTGGGATCCCGATCCGGTCGGAAGGAGTGGTCCCGCCGCGGCTTCCGGTGCCGGTTTGGGATCTGCCTCCCCCGGCCTTGACCGAAAGAAAACTCCGTTCGGTCCGGCTCAAAATGCAACGACGGAGGTGGACGGGGATCCTCGCCGGATACGGCGTTCTCCTTGCCCTTGCGGGGATCTTTTTTACCGTCCCCTTTGTCCGCCTGAAGCTGGCGGAAGCCAAGCTCCGCTCTCTGGCACCGGAAGCGGACCGGATCCGGGCGACCGCCGCCGTTTGGCATGAGGCGGCCGCTTGGCTGGATCCGCGCCGCAACGCTTTGGAGATTCTTTGGCAGGTCTCCCGGCCCTTGATTGAAGCCGACCCTCCCCTCATCGCCGGGGTGCGGCTGACCGGGTTCGACCTCAACGGGCAGAGGGTGTTGTTGCAGGGGGAAGGAAAAGATCTCGAGGCGGTGGAAAAATATTTCGGTTGGATCAAAAAAGAGCCCAGGTTGGCGGGGATCCGCTGGGCGACCGGAAGTCCCAAACTTTTGCCCAACGGGAACGCCCAGTTTCAGGCGGAAGGGGCTTTTCCGAAGTTGGAGGAACCGGAAACGAAGGGAGGGGAAGATGCGAGCCCTGAGTCGCCATGAAAAAAAACTGACACTCTTTCTCGTGGCCGCCGTGGGCCTCGGCGTTCACTTGATTGCCCTGCGGATTTTGCTGTCCTTTGATCAGGGAAACCGGCGGGCCTTGGTGGGAGTCATGGACTCCCTCAGCGAGGCCGAGGGCTGGTTCGGGCAAAAAGAGGAGTGGGAAACCAAGGGCGCTTGGCTGGAGAAATATTTTCTGCCGGTGCCCGAGGCCAATCCCGCTCCGGCCCTGCAAAAATCAGCCCAAGCCGCCGCCTTGGCCGCGGGCTTGAAAATCGAGGACCAGTCCTTGCGACAACCCAAGACCGGTTTTGCCTGCACCATCTACGGCAACCGCATGAAACTGGGGGGGAATCTGGAAAGCTTTATCCAATGGCTTCTTCAGGTGTATCAACCGGAAAAAGGAATCGCCGTGGCCTCTTTGAGCCTGAAGATGAGCCCGGAGGCACCCAAGATGACCGGCGAGGCCGAGGTCTGCCAGTTCTTCAAAGCCAACAAGCCATGAACAAGTTTTTCACATACGCGGGGATGGCGCTGCTTTTGGGGTGGATGCCTCCCGTATTCTCGGAGGTGATGCCCCCGGTTGCCCCTCCCTCCCCGACTTCGGAAGCTGCGGTTGCTCCCCCCGGGGATCTGCCCGCCACCTTATCCAGCCGGAGGTACGCTCCATTGTCCAAAAAGTCGCCTTTCACGCTGGCCTCTTCGGTCGGCGAGAACGCCGACTTTGCCAAAGATCTGGTTCTGGCGGGCTATTTCCGCATCGATGGACAGGATTTCGTCATGGTTGCGGACAAGACGAAGTCGGACCGAATTATGGTGGGAAGCCGGCCTTCGCCTTCCTCCAAGGAAATGATTTTGCAAAAAGTCGAACGGGACCCGGGGGGGGATCCCACCAAATTAAAGGCGCTCATCCGCAAGGGTGGGGAAACGGCCACCCTTACGTATGGGGTGGGGGCTCCCGCCGCCAGTCCGCCTCCCGTTCCCGGCCAGCCGGTGGCCGTCCCCGCGGGCGTCCCCGTCCCGGGGCAGCCGGCAATTTCGCAGGTGCCCGGGCAACCCGGGGCGGTGAAACCGGCCGTGATTCGGCGTCGGACCATTCCCATCCCCACGGCACCCGGCCGATGATTCGGCTTTTTTCCCTGTTGGTCGTGCTGGCTGGTGCCTGCTCCATGGAGTGCAGCCGGGCTGAGGCCCTCCGGCCCCCGGGGCCGGAGATGATCAGCCCGGACACCATCCAGTTTCCGAACAATCCCGTTTCGGACTTTCTCATGGTGTATGAAAAACTGAAGGGCGTCACCCTCATCAAGGATGCCAGCCTCCTGGCGGGCGGGATCAATATGAGCCTGACCCTGAACCAACCGGTTTCGAAGGAGGAGGCCATCCGCCTGATCGAATCCACCCTCTTGTTGAATGGGTACGCCTTTGTGGCGGTGGACAAGAAGGCCATCAAGGTCATCAACGCGGCCGGCGGGAAAAGTCCCCGGAGCGAGGGCGTGTATCTTTTTACCAATGAGCAGGAACTTCCCGAGGGGGAGGTGGTGGCTTCGTATGTCCTGCCCCTTTCGTATCTGGATGCGAACCAGGCCGTGGAGATTTTTCAGCAATTTGTGGTGCTGCACCCCTACGGGAGCATTGTGGCTGTGCCGGTCGCCAACCAGGTCCTTATCACGGAAAACTCCACCTTGATCCGCCGACTCATCGAGGTGCGCCAATTGGTCGACCAACCCGCCCCGGAAATGAAGTCCGAGTTCGTCCAGTTGCACCAGGCCGATGCGGACCGGGTGGTGGAACTGCTCACGGAAATCCTCAAGGAACGGGAGCAGTCCGGGTCGGGGTCCGCGGGAACTGGACGCCCCCGGGCGGCTTCCGGGCAGCCGGCGCTTCCTCCCGGTGTTCCCAATCCGGCGGCCGCGGGGACGGCCCCCGGGGCGGCGGCGGGCGCCGGATCCGGCTCCGCCAGTTTGGCCGGGATTCAGCTGGTGGCGGATGCCCGCACGAACCGCATTCTCGTCATTGCCCGGCCTTTTGAGGTCGAATACATCAAAAACCTCATCCGCCAATTCGACATTCCCGTTGAGTTGGATGCGCCCTTTGAGTGCCCCCTAAACTATGTTTCCGCCTCCAGCATGCTGCGGATTCTCGAAAAGGTGTTGTCAGAGGATGACGGCGGATCGTCCTCGTCCGGGGGATCCCAGCCCACCGTCACCGGGGGCATCGGCAACACTTCCGGATCCTCGGCGGGCGGCAGCTCCAACAATGCCGTCGGGGGTTACACCGCCCGGGAAAGTCCTGGGACCGGCACGAATGCACCCAACATCAAGGTCAAGGAAAGGGGGATTTCCGACGCGGATTCAATCATTGTGGGAAAAACGCGTCTGATCGCCGACAACCGGGCCAACTCCATCATTGTCATCGGACAACCGGAAGCTCGGGAGAAGGTAAAGTCCGTTTTACAGCGGCTGGACAAAAGACCCTACCAGATCAATCTCGCCACGGTCATTGGCAGCCTGACTGTCAACGACAAGGATGATTTCTCCGTAAACATTCTCCAGCGGATGTCGGTGAACGAAAATTCCGGGGTCAATTCCGTTTCCGGGGGCACCTCCAAGATCAATACCAGCAGCACCACCAATAGCGGCGGGCAGGTCTCCGGAACCACCCCGCTTTCCCAGGCCGCCACCACCATGGGGGCCTTGGCCGGGGCGGCCACCGGTGCCCTGCCCGGAATGCAGATTGCCACCTTTATTGGCAACACCCTCGACATGTATATCAACGCGCTCACCGCCACGACCCGGTTCCGAATCTCAGCCCGACCCACCGTCATGACTTCCAACAACCGTTTGGCCACCATCTGGAACGGCAAGCAGATTGCGGTTCCCACCTCCACCTTGGCCAATGCCGGTGGCACGGGTACCACCCCGATCGCCTCGGTCCAGTCCGCGGTCGATTTCAAATATGTGGTTTTGCAGGTGGATGTTATTCCGCTGATCAACAGTGAGAGGGAAATTACTTTGGAGATCATCCAGAAGAATGACACCGTCCTCAAAAGCACCACCTCGATCGGCGGGGGAGTCAACGTGCCGGAAATCGCCACCCAGCTGGTCAATACCTCCGTGACGGTCCCCAACGGCGCCACCATCCTGATCGGCGGTCTCATCACACAGCTGGATAACCAGGAAGTTTCCGGCGTTCCCTTCCTTTCCACCGTCCCCCTGCTGGGCAATCTTTTTAAAAGCACGGCGGATTCCGTGGTCCGGGAGGAGTTGGTGATCCTGATCCAGCCCTCTGTGGTGGTCAGTCCGCTGGAGATCCAGGAAGTCTCGGATACCGAACGGGGGTTGACGGAATTCTCCTCGCGGCAAATCACCCCATCGGCCACCAAGTTGGGGGCCGCGGAGTCGGCCTTGCATCTGAAGGCCCCCAAGGCTGAGCAGCCGTCGGAATAAAACCGGCCACGAGTGTGCACGGGCTGGAGGTTGACTCTCCTCCCGGTTTCAAGGACGCTGAAAGACATTAGCTTTTCTACTTTATGAACATCCACGAATATCAGGCTCGCGAGCTCCTGGCTTCCGCCGGGGTGGCCGTACCCCGCGGCGCCGTGGCGAAGACGCCGGAAGAGGCTGAGTCCATCGCCCGCTCCCTTCCTTGCAACAGCTTCGTGGTGAAGGCTCAGGTCCACGCGGGGGGACGGGGGAAAGGTGCCTTCAAGGACGGTTTCAAATCAGGTGTCCACCTGGTGAAAACTCCTGCCCAGGTACGCGATGTCGCCGCCCGCATGCTGGGCAATCAGCCGTCCTCGTCGGCGAGTCCACCGAGATCGCCCGGGAGCTTTACCTCGCCATCGCCCTCGACCGCGCCTCCAGCCATCCGGTCCTGGTCGCCAGCCGGGAAGGCGGCGTGGAGATTGAGACCGTCGCGGAAAAAAATCCATCCGCCATCCTCCGCGAGCAGATTCATCCCGGCCTCGGCCTACAGCCTTTCCAGGCCCGCAAGGCCAGTATCTTCCTCGGTTTTCCCTCCACCGGCCTCCGCGCTCCCTGCCGCTTGATCCACGCTGTCTATCGGCTCTTCCTGGAAAAGGATTGCTCCCAGGTGGAGATCAACCCGCTCGCCGTCACCAAGGGCGGCGATGTGGTGGCCCTGGATGCGAAGCTCAATTTCGACGACAACGCCCTCTTTCGCCACAAGGAGATCGAGACCCTGCGCGATGCCTCCCAGGAGGATCCGCGCGATCTTGCCGCCGCCGAGCACCACCTCAACTACATCGGGCTCGACGGCGACATCGGCTGCATGGTCAACGGCGCCGGCCTCGCCATGGCCACCATGGACCTGCTCCAGGCCGCCGGCGGCCGCCCCGCCAACTTCCTCGATGTCGGCGGCGGCGCCTCGGAGCAGATGATCACCGCCGCCTTCAAGCTCCTGCAGGGCGATCCGCGCGTCCGCGTCATTTTCATCAATATTTTTGGCGGAATCCTCAAGTGCGATGTCCTCGCTCAGGGCATCGTGGCCGCCTGCCGCACCGCCGCCCCCCGCGTCCCCGTCATCGTCCGCCTCCAGGGAACCAACGTGGAGGAGGGGAGAAAGATTTTGCGCGAATCCGGTCTGAAATTGAC
>RFWS01000071.1 GCA_009921985.1 bacterium
CTTCGAGAGGATGCGCGCCTTGCTCTTGCCGAAGCTGAAGGCCGACTTTCCAGCCATCCGGATTTGTTGCCGGAAAAAGGTGTTTCCTTTCTTGGCGAAAACCTATGGACGGGATGTGCGCGCGGCCCTGGCCAGGACGGCGGAAATTTTTTCGGGAGAGGCTGATTTCTGGAAAAAGGAGATTGGAAAAATTCCCAGGCATCCCGACGTGCGCCTTTGGAGGAAAAAACCGGTCGCTTGGCAACGGCGTGCCATCCGGATTTGGCTCGCGCAGGAAGGGTTCAAGGGGCCCAACTTCGGCGAGGTGGAGGGAGTCCGGCGGCTTCTGGCGGGAGGAAACACGATCGCGTGGCAACTGCGCCACGGGGCGGGAGTTCGTCGGTCCGGCAATAAGTTGTTCTACGGCAATAAAATGGGCTGGATTGCTAAACCCTTTTTTGGGTGATAACCTAATTCTTCGCAATGTCCATGCCCCGCAACAGCAAGAAGCCGCCCAAATTGCCGCGCCCGCCGATGCGTCGGACCGATCCCGGCAAGGGAGAGGGGCCGAACTGGCGCGGGGTGGTTCTGTTTCTCGGCATGGCCGTGCTGCTGTTGCTGGCCTTCTACGCACACCAAAATCAGACGGCCGCCTCGATGCGGGAACTGACGTTTGCCGAATTTGAAAACTACCTGAAAGAGGGGCGGGTCAAGGAGGTCACCCTCAACGTGGAGCCGGCGGCCAACGTACGCTGGCTCTCGGGAAAATTCTCCCCGCCCGACAGCTTGCGCAAAAGCGTCCGGACGGATGCCCAGGGGACGACGGGTTTCAAAGTGACGGTGGATCTCGAATTCAAAAGGGATTTGGAGCAACTCCTGGCCGCCAACGGCTTCCCGAACGTGAGCCAGAAGGTGATCGACAACTCGATGTGGCAGGCGCTGGCCGGAACCCTGCCCTTCGTCCTGTTTATCCTGATCATGTACTTCTTTTTCCGGCAACAGATCCGGATGGCTGGAAAGTCGGCCTTCAGCTTCGGCAAGAGCAAGGCGCGCATCCTCTCGAAGGACAAAAACAAGGTGACCTTTGCCGACGTGGCGGGCATCGAGGAGGCCAAGGACGAGGTGAGCGAGATTGTGGAGTTCCTGCGGGATCCCAAGAAATTCCAAAAACTGGGCGGGCGGATCCCGAAGGGCATCCTGATGGTGGGCCCGCCGGGGACGGGCAAGACCCTGCTGGCCAAGGCGATTGCCGGAGAAGCGGATGTGCCTTTCTACGGAATCAGCGGGTCGGACTTTGTGGAAATGTTCGTCGGCGTGGGTGCCTCCCGGGTGCGCGACATGTTTGAGCAGGGGAAGAAAACCGCCCCGTGCCTTATCTTCATCGACGAAATCGATGCGGTGGGGCGGAGTCGCGGCCATGGTTTGGGCGGCGGGCATGACGAGCGGGAGCAGACGCTGAACGCCCTGCTGGTGGAGATGGACGGCATCGATACCGCCGAGGGGGTGATCATCATTGCGGCGACGAACCGCAAGGACGTGTTGGATCCGGCCTTGCTGCGACCCGGGCGTTTCGACCGGGAGGTGCACATCAACCTGCCCGACGTGAAGGGGCGCGAGGAGATCCTCAAGGTGCACGCCAAGAAAGTGAAAGCCTCCCCTGAGGTCTGCTGGTCGACCTTGGCGCGGAGCACACCCGGTTTTTCGGGGGCGGAACTGGCCAATGTCATCAACGAGGCGGCCCTCTTGGCGGCCCGGCGAGATGCCGAGGCGATCACCCAGAAGGATCTGGAGGAGGCGCGGGACAAGGTGCGCTACGGACGGGAGCGCCGGAGCCTGGCGATGAGCGACGAGCAGAAAAAGCTCACGGCGTACCATGAGGCCGGGCACGCGCTGCTGAACATCGTGCTCGAGCACACGGATCCTCTGCATAAGGTTTCCATCATCCCGCGGGGGCCGGCCTTGGGGGTGACGATGATGCTGCCGACGGAGGACCGGTATGGTTACGGCAAACGAAAGGTGACGGACGACCTTTGTGTGGCCATGGGGGGCCGCGTGGCGGAGGAGATGTTCCTGGGGGATATCTCCAGCGGGGCCAGCGGGGACATCAAGATGGCGACGTGGTACGCCAAGAAAATGGTGTGCGAGTGGGGGATGAGCAACCGGATGGGGATGGTGGAGTACGGGGATCACGAAGATTACGTCTTTTTGGGGCGCGAGATCGGACGGTCGCGCGGGTACAGCGAGGAGACCGCCCGGGAAATCGACGAGGAGGTCCACCAGATCGTCAACGCCGCCTACGAGCGGGCCAAGAAGATCCTTGGAGAGAACCGGGACAAGGTGGAGAAGATTGCCGCCGCCCTGCTGGAATACGAAACCCTCGACGGCAGCCAGGTGGAGGAAATTGTGAAACACGGCCGGATTCTGAATCCCCCGCCCAAGGGATTGACGGCCCCCAGCGCTCCCACCCCGAGCGAGCCGTTGCCGGCCAACCGGCCGGTGGAGAAGGTGAAAGACAAAGGCACGATTCTGCCCGGACTCGAGGGCGCCCCCGCGGGGGCTTAGGGAATCTTCCCTTCCATGCCGGTATCCGCCACGGAGGCGTGGCTTTGCGGGAACCGCACGTTTGAGCTCAGTCCCCAACGGCCCTTTTTGCTGGGCATCCTGAACGTCACCCCCGATTCCTTTTCCGACGGGGGAAAGTTCCTGAGGGAAGGTGAAGCGGTTCGGCAGGGAATCGCGCTACTGGAGGAAGGAGACGGGGTCGATGTCGGGGGTGAGTCGACCCGGCCCGGGGCCGAACCGGTTTCCGCCAAAGAAGAGCGGGCGCGGGTGATTCCCGTCTTAAAAAAGTTGCGCAAGGAAAGGCCGGAGGCTTTTTTGTCGGTGGACACCTACAAGGCGGAGGTGGCCCGGGCGGCGATCGGTGAAGCCGGGGTGGATGTGGTCAACGACGTGGGGGCGGGGAGGTGGGATGAGGAGATGATTTCCGTGGTGGCCGGTAGTCGGGTGGGGTACGTGTGTATGCATGCGGGCGGCAAGCCAAGGGAGATGCAGAAAAACCCGGTGTACGGGGATGTGGTGGCGGATGTCGGTGAATTTTTGAGCGGCAGGCTGGGGAGCCTCGTGGCGGCGGGGGTGGAGAGAACAAGGGTGTTGTTGGATGTCGGCATCGGCTTCGGAAAAACGGAGGAACACAACCGGGCGCTGCTGGAGGCGGACTGGTCGGAACTGGGACGTCCGCTTTTGTGGGGACTTTCCCGAAAATCCTTCCTGGAGGCAACGAGAGTGGAGAAAGGAATGAAGGACCGTGAAGAGGCGTTGGACGCATGGAACCGGTATCTGCTGAGCCGGCACCAACCGATGGCGTGGAGAGTCCATGATCCCCTCCGCATCCGGACGGCCTGGGGATCCCGATGAGAAGGCCGGGAGGAATTGTTCTTCCAATGAACCGGCCGGAGCCCGCGGACGAAGGGTTTTTCAGGCGGTTGGACCCGTGAAAAGATTTTCCCACACCGCGCTGATTCTGGCCGGTCATGGCAGCACCCAAAATGCCGACTCCAGCCGCTTTACAAGGGAAACCGCGAAGAGGTTGGAAAGAAAAGGTATTTTCCAAGAGGTCCGGTCCGGATTCTGGAAGGAGAGCCCGTCCTTTTCGGAGGCCTTTCACGGTCTCGAAGCAAAGGAAGTAATCGTGGTGCCGTGGTTCCTGACGCGCGGCTACTTTGTCGAAAAGGTGCTGGTGGAGCAGTTCAGGACCACACCGATACCGACGAGAATCACTGACCCGATCGGAACACGACCCGAGATCATCCAACTGATGAAGCAGAGGGCCGGGCGCTTGCGCCGGGCGATGAGGATGAGGACGATTGTTCGTCTGCTCATGGGAAAGGATTCCGTGAAGTGGGAGGAGACGAGCTTGCTCCTGGCCAGCCACGGGACGCCGCTGCACAAGGGCTCAAGGGTGGCGGCGGATGGATTGGCGAAGGAGTTGGGTAAGGACGGATACCGGGTGAGTCGGGCAATGTTTCTGGAAGAAGAGCCGAAGATCGCGGATTGGCGGAAGGTGGCGGCGCCGGAGGGGCCGGTCATGGTGTTGCCCCATTTTTTGGCGGGAGGTCTGCACGGATCGGAGGATGTGCCGCGCCTGTTGGGAATTCCGAGCGGAAGAGAGGGATGGTATGAAGTCGATGGAAGGATGGTCGGCTATGGGGCGCCGATCGGGCAACCGGAGGAAATGACGGAGCTTATCCTGAAAATGGTGGGAACTGCTGCTCGGTAGGTCGCAAGTGGGAGTCGGAAGGAAGGGAAATTCGTGAACGTGAGCGGGATTTGTTGGAAGGATGGAGAGCGGCAATCTGAAACGGGAATAACAACGGGATCAGGAGGAGGATGAAGATTAGGTTGAAGTTGTTGTTGTAAAATCGATGCTGGGATAATGAAGGGGAAAAACGGAGTTCATCACGGGGGTTTGGCGGAGTCGGTGCGTGGATTCTTTGGGAAAGAGGGGGCCTTGGCCGGGGCGAAGGGATACGAGTCGCGACCGGGACAAGCGCGGATGGCAGAGAAGGTGGCGGAGGTGATCGGGGGAAAACGGCACTTGGTGGTGGAGGCGGGGACGGGGACGGGCAAGAGTCTGGCCTATCTGGTGCCGGCAGCCTATGCGGCGGAAGCGGGGCGGAAGGCGATCGTCAGTACCTACACGATCCACCTGCAGGAGCAGTTATTCGGAAAGGATGTGCCGATCGTGCAGTCGCTGGTGCCGTTCGAATTCACGGCGGCCCTGCTGAAAGGCCGGCAAAATTACCTATGCCCCCATCGGTTGAAAAAGGCCCAGGCTCAGCAGGGGGAGTTGTTTGCGACCGGCCAGACGGAGCAACTGAAGGGATTGGCCGAGTGGGCCGGGAGGACGAGGGATGGAACTCTTTCGGATCTGGATTTCTCGGTGGATGCGGCGGTGTGGGCACAGGTGTGTAGCGAAGCGTTTGCCTGCACCCCGCGGCACTGCGGCGGGGCGAACGGTTGTTTTTACCAGAAAGCGCGGGCGGCGATCCTGGATGCCAACGTGGTGATCGTGAATCACGCGCTCTTGTTCGGAATGCTGGCCGGGCTGGAGCAGGAGGAGGAGAGCCCGGATGAGGGGTATCTGTTCCCGAACGACTTTCTGATTCTGGATGAAGCCCATGAGGTGGAGGACGTGGCGGCGAAGGCTCTGGGGTTGGAGGTCAGGCTGGGGTCGCTGCGCTTTCTTTTGCAGCGGTTGGTGCATCCGCGGACAAAGAAAGGGGCGTTGGCGCGGTACCGGGATGGGGCGGCGACGAAATCGGTCCTGGGGGTATTGGGAATGGCGGAGGGATTTTTTGAGGAGGTGCTGGAGGCGGGGAATCTAAAGGAGGCGGGGCAGAAAAGGGTGCGTCAGCCGTTGGCGGTGAAGGATGAACTGGGACCGAGGTTGATGGAGATCCGTGCGCGGCTGTTGAAGTTGGCGGAGGATGCGGACGACGGGGAGGAGAGGAACGAGTTGCGGGACCATGCGCGCAGGTTGGAGGGAACGGCGTTCGGACTGGGAGAGTTTTTGAAGATGAGCCGGGAGGGACATGCGTACTGGATGGAGCGGCGAGTGCCGGAGGAGGGCAGGAGCTTCAAGGGGGAGATGAGCCTGCATGCCTCACCGGTGGAGGTGGCGGAGCGGCTCCGGGAGTTGGTGTTCCGGGACGGGTCGACGGCGGTGATGACCAGCGCAACTTTGGCGACGGGGCGGGGTCTGGAGTTTTTTGCGGAGCG
>RFWS01000072.1 GCA_009921985.1 bacterium
TCGGGAGTTTCCTTCCGACGCCAAATCACCACCGCCCAACAGTTTGGCACCTTGGTGGTATCGGCCCGGTTCAACGTCGATAACACCAAGGGTTTCTGTGGGTTTAACCTCAAATCCACGGCAGGTAGCGGCTCTGGCGGGTTCGGTTCCGGCGAATTGGTCTCTTTTGGCACGTCGCCCAGTGCGGGCAATAACGGCATTTTGGTGACGGACGCCAGTGGTCAGCGCGTGCTGGATTTGGGGGCTCCGGTGACCAACACCATCCTCGACTTCCAGGTGGACTTCGACGCCCTCAACCGCAGGTATGTGATCGGAGCCAAGTTCCGTACCAACTCAAGCTTCACAAAACTGGGCGGAACAATGAGTGGCACGGGCACCAACGTCACCCATATTGGTTTTGCCAACTGGAACACCGGGAACGGTCAGGATCTTCTCTTTGATAGTTTGGAGGTACGTGGTTCCTCGCCGATGGGAATCGGGACCAGTCCTGTCACGGTCAGCAACGGCCTTTCTGGACTCGCTAACAACACCGTCTACAACTACCGGGTGGCGGCGGCGAATCTGGATGGGGGAACCAGCTATGGGGTGAACACTGCTTTCTACACTGGCACAGATTTGGCCATTACCAGCTCCGTGACGGGTTCCCCATGGATCCGCGGGGCGGCCGGGCAGATCACCCTGACCATCAGCAACGCTGGCTCCGCGGCCTCCAGCGGTGCGTTGACCGTGACGGCCAATCTTCCGGCTGGTTTGACCGCCACCAGCATGTCGGGCATCGGCTGGACGACCAACTCCAGCGCCACCAATTGCACCCGGTCAGACAGTCTGGGTTCCAGTTCCAATTATCCGGTCATTACCTTGAATGTGGCCGTGGCCACCAACGCGGCGCCGACCCTGCAACCCACTTTCACAATCAGCGGGGGAGGAGACGGTTTTGCCAGCAACAATACCGTGACAAGCACGATTACCACGATTTCCCCGGTCGACAGCTGGCGAACGCAGTATTTTGGATCGGCGAACAACAGCGGTATCGGCGCCGATACCAACGCGCCGGCTGGGGACGGCATCGCGAATCTGGTGAAGTATGCCTTGGGCATGAATCCAACCGTGCCAGCGACCAACGGCCTGCCGGAGATGAAGATGACAAACAACAAGCTGTCCCTGACCTTCAACCGGCAAAAGAGCGCGACGGATGTTGTTTATGAGGTGCAGGCGGCGGGAGATCTGTTTGGGTTTAGTAATAACCCAACCGTGCTGTGGTCGAGCGCCTCCAACGCCTATGGTGGGGGGACCAACCCGTCCCAGAGCGTGACGGTGCAGGACACTGTGGGCACGGGATCGACCAACCGGCGATTCATGCGGTTGCAGATTACCCGGCCTTAAACCGCATCCTTGTTTCCAGTCTCTTTTCCTTCGATCCTAGGTGCATATGGCAGGAGGAAATCACAGCTTGGCTAAGCTTGCGGCCTTGGTGGCTGGGGGGGTCCTTTTGCTGACGGGGTTTTTGGGTTGGAAGGGACTGCTCCCTGCGAATGTGATTTTAAGCTTGGTGGTTCTGGCGGTGGGGGGATTCGTGGTTGTCGCCATGAAGGATCGTTGGAAACGGATTCGTTGGGGAAAAGGGGAGATTGAACTGAAAGGCAAAAAGAGCCCGCTCGAAAACCCTCAAGGCCACACCAATCCGATCCGGAAAATGTATGCCTGGACCCTGCACTGGGCCGGCACTCCCTACGCCTTGCCGGCCTTGGTCATCATCTCCTTTTTGGAGTCGTCGATCTTTCCGATTCCGCCTGATGTTTTGTTGATTCCGATGGTTTTGGCTCATCCCAAGAAGGCTTGGACTTACGCCCTGGCCTGTACGGGAGCCTCTGTCGTCGGGGGGTGGGCGGGGTACGGCATCGGGCATTTTCTGTACGACACCGTGGGGGCTCCCGTGATCGCTTTTTATCACCTGCAGGCCCAGTTTGAGACTTTCCGGAGTATCTTTAACACCTATGGGGCTTGGATCGTCTTGGTGAAGGGAATGACGCCGGTGCCCTATAAGCTGATTACGATCACGGCCGGGGCCACCGGGATGAATTTACTGCAATTTTCCATCGCCTCGTTTGTCTCCCGCGCTATGAGGTTTGTTTTGGAGGCAGAACTCTTGCGGCGTTTTGGGCCGTCCATCCGTCCCAAGATTGACCGCTATCTCGAAGCCATTCTGGGTGTTCTCCTGGTGCTTTTGGTGGGCGGATTTGTGCTTTTGAAACTCCTCAAATAAATCGTCTAAGCCTGAAAATAGTTTGAACGTTTTGGCGCCTCGCCTGTCTATTCCATTAGTTTTCAGTCGTATCTCCTAGTGTTTGGCAAAAAGCGCGGATAAAACCGCGCTTTTTGTTTTTCTTAATCATTTCCCATTATGGATTTACGTTTCAGGCCCAGTTAAATAAGCGTAAAAACTTAAATATTGTCTTTTTGGTCGGCTTAAATCATTGTTTCAGACCACTCTATGATTTCGCGCGCTTATCATCATCATCCCGGGGTTCATGCCAGTAGGTTGGCGGAGGACTTGCAGAGGGAGATCTGGGGTTTTGCCCAAGCCGTCATCGATGCAGAGGGGAATCAATGTGCCACCAACCGCATGACCTATTGGAAGAGTCGTTTGGCGATTGCCATTGAGCATGCCAAATCCCGGGGAATGGCACCGGAGGAGTTGGCCCACCAATCGGAACTCAGTCTCAACCGGGCCCAAGGAAGTCGCCATCCCACCAGCCAATCGCTTTTTCAGATTGAGACCTATCTCCGGCAACAAGGTGTGCCTGCCAGATTGCAGGCTGGTCTGAATACTCCGGTCTACTTTTCCACACGCCGAAGCTGAAATCCGGTTTTTTCCCGATTCGTTGGTCGGGTCGCATTTCCGATGGCTTGACCCTTGGGAATCTTTTCCTCAAATTGCTTCCTCATGGCTGAGTCATCCCTATGGGCGGTTGAAGCGGAGGGGGTTGGATATTCCTACGGACGGAAGCGTGTTCTCGAAAATATCAGCCTCCGGGTCGAAGAGGGCGGCATGTTCTGCATCCTGGGGCCGAACGGCAGCGGAAAAACCACCCTCTTCAAAATCCTTTCCACCATCTTTGCCCTCCAGGAGGGTGAGGTGTCGGTGGCCGGGCGAAGTCTTCGTCAGTTCCCCACTCCGGTGCGCAAAAAAATTGGTGTCCTTTTCCAGAATCCGGCCGTGGACATGAAGCTGACCGTGCGCGAGAACCTCCGTTTTCATGGGAATCTGTACGGATTGGATACCCACGATCTGGAAAAACGGATCAACAAGAGCCTCGAGGCTCTCGGGGTCGAGGACCGGGGAGGCGAGTTGGTGGAAAATCTTTCGGGGGGTCTTCGCCGACGGGTGGAGATTGCCAAAGTTCTTCTGACTCGTCCCAGCATTCTGCTCCTCGACGAGCCGACCACGGGGCTGGACCCGGCCATCCGCTCGGAATTATGGAGCATCATCTCCGGCATCCGCAACACCCGCAAACTCAGCGTGCTTTTCACCACCCACCTCCTGGAGGAGGCCGAACCGGCTGATGAAATCCTCCTGCTGGATCAAGGGCGCTCCGTGGCCTCCGGTAAAGTCGCTGATCTCCGCTCCTCCCTGGGTAAGGAATATGTCCGGTTGGGAACCTACCAACCCAAGAAGTTGGCCGCCCGTATCCGCAAAGAAGGGGAGATTGAGGTCACCGCCGAGCCTGCCTCGGTCAAAGTGGTGCCGGTTCGCGGTTTGGCCGCGCCCTTGGCCATCAAGCTCTGGCGCCAATACAACAAGGAAGTTACCTCCGTCACCCTTTGCCGACCGACGCTGGAAGATCTCTTCCTGCAAAAAACCGGACGTCATTGGTCCTCCACCCCCGGGGAATTCTGATTTATGATGCAAGCCTCCTTCAGTCTCGCTCTCCGTGAAATCGTTCGTTTCCTCCGTCAAAAAAATCGTGTGATCGGAGCCTTGGCCACGCCGGTTCTTTTCTGGTTCCTACTCGGTTCCGGGGTCGGACGTTCTCTGGTCACCCCGGGCTTCCGCGGCCGGCTCGACTATCTGACCTATTTCTTCCCGGGCATTATCCTTCTGATCGTTCTTTTCACCGCCATTTTTTCCACGGTCTCCATTATTGAGGATCGCCGGGAGGGATTTTTGCAGGGGGTTCTGGTGGCTCCGGCCGGGCGTTCGGCAATTCTTTTCGGCAAAATCATGGGGGGCACACTTCTGGCGGTCTTTCAGGCCTTGGTGGTCATGCTGCTGGCTCCTTACTCCGATCATCATCCCGATGCCCGGGTTCTTTTCCATCTGATCGCCATGACATCCCTTCTGGCCGTGGGGCTGACCGCGTTGGGTTTCCTGATCGCATGGCCGATGGATTCGACCCAGGGCTTTCACGCGCTGATCAATCTCTTCTTTGTGCCTCTCTGGTTCCTGAGCGGCGCCCTTTTTCCCGCCGGCGGAGCCGCGGAGTGGGTTCGTACCCTCATGCGATTCAACCCGCTGAGCTACGGGCATGAGGCCTTACAGGGGTTGCTGGCCACCAAGCAGGGACAACCTCTGCCCATCGATCTTTCCCAGGATTATTCCATCATTTGCGCGACCACCCTTTTGCTCGTAATGGCCTGCGCCTTCCAGGTCAGCCGCCGTTCGTGACCCCCCCGGCCCCGGAACGTCCGGGTCCCCGCCCTGCCAACAAAAAACTGACCGTGGTGGTTTGGGCCTTGCTGGTGGCCGGATTGGCCCTGGTGATCGCGGTGGGAATCAGGGAAATCTGGATCTCCGCGGAGCGAAAAAATTTTCGCCACCTACCCACCCTGGCCCAAGTGCCCGACTTTCGATTTATCGAACGCGACGGGCAACCACGGGCCTTGCGGGATCTTGCCGGCAGGGTTTGGGTGGCCAATTTCTTCTTTTCCAGCTGTCCCGGACCCTGTCCCGCCTTGACCAGCCAGATGGGTGAAATTTCGCGGGCGGTTGCCCGTACCAAGGGGGAGGTGAAGGTCGTCTCGATTACAGTGGATCCGGAAACGGACACGCCGGAGCGGCTCCGGGTCTACGCCGACAAGTACGGAGCGGGAATAAACTGGTGGTTTTTGACCGGGTCGCTTGAGGAGACGTTTCGCTTGGCTAGGGAGGGATTCAAACTGGCCTTAGAGGCGAATCCCCCGGACACCGCACCCCGGGACGGCAAAATGCTGCACAGCACAAAAATTGCGCTGGTGGACGGCCAGGGCCGGATCCGGGGTTACTACAACGGCACGGATGCCGATCTGTTGGCGCGGATTCTTCCGGACATCGGGGATCTTTTGCAGGAGGAGAAAAAACCATGACCTATCAGGATTTACCCATGCTGAATGCCATTTTGAACAGCCTGACGGCGTTTCTCCTTTTGGCGGGTTGGATCCAGATCAGACGCGGCAACAAGGAGGCTCACCGCAAGATCATGGTCACCGCTTTCCTGACTTCGACGATCTTTTTGGCCTGCTACCTCCTGCATAAATTCACCGTGGGGCCGAAGCTGTTTCCCATGCAGGGATGGCCCCGGTTGATTTATATGCTGATTCTGATTCCCCATACCATTCTCGCGGTGGTGAATCTGCCCTTCATTCTGGCGGCG
>RFWS01000073.1 GCA_009921985.1 bacterium
GCGCCGGGAGGGCTTCGAGGTTCTCGTCTCCCGTCCGGAGGTCATTTTCCAGAAAGCGGCGGACGGCTCGGTGCTCGAACCAATCGAGACCCTTTACGCCGAAATCCCCTCCTTCGCGTTGGGTGACATCATGGGCAACCTGGCCGGCCGCAAAGCCGAAATCGAGGACATGAAGCCGAACGGGGACAGCACCTCGATCCGCGCCGCCATCCCCACCCGCGGCCTCATCGGTTTTGAAACCGACCTGCAGAACCTGACCAAAGGCCTGGGGGTCATTTCCCACCTCTTCCGCGAATACGGGCCGTTCCGGGGGGAGATCCCCGCCCGGATCAACGGGGTTCTCGTTGCCTTGGAACCCGGCACCTCCACCGCCTACGCCCTCGACGGCCTGCAGGAACGCGGAACCCTTTTTGTCGGTCCCCAGGAGGAGATCTACGCCGGCATGGTGGTGGGCGAAAATTCCCGCCCTGCCGACATGGTGGTCAACCCCTGCAAATCCAAACATCTGACCAACATGCGATCCCAAGGAGATGGTAAAGGGATCCAACTGAGCCCACCGCTGAAGCACAGCCTGGAGCGAGGACTGGAGTATTTAGCCGAAGACGAATACCTCGAGGTCACCCCCAAGAATCTCCGGTTTCGCAAAAAGATTCTCGATCACACCAAGCGCAAACGCGCGGAGTAATCTCCGTCGCCGCGGCCTGATCAACCGGTGGGGGTCGGATCCGACGTCGAACCCTCCGACTCCCCAAAAACTCGCCGGTAGGCAGCCGCCTGGATCAAAAACCCAAGCGGCCAGGCGACCAAGGCAAGGAAAAAGCAAATCAGGTAAAGAAGGGTCGAGATCGCATATATTTTCCAAAGTGAGGCGAAGGTTGCGGAAAGTTGAATCGTTAAAAGGTAGATCAGGAGACCGGTGCCGCCAAGGTACGCCAGTGAAGGCAAGAAGGAAGCCAGCCACCCCACCACTACCCACAAGCCCACCGCCCCGAGGCTCCCACGACAGGCGGTCCGACTGACCCCGATGGACCGGATCACTCCCCCATGTCGACGGGCCACTAAGGGCAGCGCCAGGTACGACCCTAGATAAAAACGCAGCGCTTTTCCGATCACGCCAAGAAAAAAAATCAAAGGAAAAATCCAAGCCAAATGAAGCAGGGAGAACGACCAGGCCCGCTTGAAAGGAATCCGGACGAGAAACCAGTCCAACAGGCCGGCCAACAAAACAGCAACGGCCGCGCCACAAACCAGGAAGAAAAAGAACCAGGCTAAAACTGTGTAATTCAAAACCACACAACGCACTCCCCACCGGAGCCGATCCCACCGCCCCGAAGTTCCGCCTGGCCCCTTTCGTAGGGCAAGTTGCAGCATCCCGGCGGACACCACCGGGGCGAAGGCGAGCCAAAGATAGGGGCCAATTTTGGGCACATAGTTCATGCCCATCAGCAGCAGGAACAAACCCCCGCTCAGCGCCCAACACGAAGCGTCCCAGTTTCTTCCCAAGGCCACGACCTGGCCCACCATCCCGGCGAACCCCAACTGCCCCCGAGCTTGCCGGAGCCGAACGGGAATCTTTTCGGTCCCGCGCATCCAGGACTCCACCAAACGGAGGAACGGAAGGATGCGCCCGGAAAATATTTTCATTTCTGCTTCTCCTTCGGGGATAGTTTTTTCTCCAAGGCCCGGATACGATATTGGACCACCGCCGTCTCCCAATCGGGGTGATTTTCATTCAGGCGTTTGAGGTCCTGCAGGGCTTTTTGAAATTTCAGGTCTGCCTCTCCCTGTTTTTCCTGGGCCTCTAATTGCTCGGCCACATGAAGTTCCTCAAAGATCCTCAGGTATTCCTTGTCCGGGGATTCCTGGCTAAGCAATTGCCGGCGGACCTGTACTTCTTGGAGTCGGGCTTGCCATTTCTTGGATTCCTCGGTTTTTCCAGCCCAGAAAGCGATCGCCGCCACCATCCGGACTATCTCGGGATCGGAGGGCCGCTCTTGGGCCGCCTGTTCCGCCCAACTCCACGCTTTTTCTTTTTCCCCAAGTTGCGCCTGCATCATGGCAAGGCGCGCGCACGCCATCGCCCGCGTTTCCGGCTTTTGGGAAAGACTCTCGTAGAGCTCGATCATCTGCATGGGCGACAACACCCCAAACTGCAGGATCATATCCGCCACGGTCAGCATCCAGTCCGGCTTGATCCACAAAACAAAGGGAACCACCAATTTCCAGCAGGCGTTGGTAAGTTGCCCATGAAAAAGACCGCTGCCACCGCTGATGCCGAACCCGAAGGTAAGTTCCCCCTTGGCGTTTCCCCACGGAACGTTTCCCTCCTGGGCCAATTTCTCCACTTGACGGCTCCACCCTGCCTTTTCTTTGCGCTGGGAAACCCGATGGGAATCCTTTTGTTTTCTTTTTTCATCGGCCGCCAAAGCCTCCTCCTTCAGCTCTTTTTGGACTGGATCCAGCGCCAGGCGGGCCTCCCTCCGGTCACCCCCCTTCCACGCGAGGATGGCCCGGCCGAAACGGGCCGCAAAATTAGCCGACAGATTTTCGGCCATCCGAAAATGCTCCTCGGAAATTTGGGTGCTCGGGATGGGGCGGTCGGCCCACAAAAAAGCCCCGCCTTTGCCGCGACCCGCGGTGGCGGTCAGGGCCAACGATTGAAACCCGTCAAGTTTCTGCTCCCGCCAGATTTCCAACCCCCATTTCAAATGCTGAATCAGATAGGAAGCCCAGCGCCGTGGCGCAATGGGGGCCACAAAATCCCCCACATGAAGGAATTCCAGCCGGGTTTGGGGATGCTTCAACTTGATGTTGAAGTTGACCATTTCCACCGCGGGAGGGTTTTCCAGATGCCTTATCCAAGTTTCGGGAAATCGCCTACCTTGGACAACCATCGGGTCAACCCTCGGGCCAGCCAAGGAACAATACCCAGCCAGCGCATGCCAGCGCGCCCGTTCCTCGTCCTCCGCCTGGATTTGCGGCGAATCCAGCAACTCCTGCACCATCTGCGATGCCTCGGACACATAGCCCAACCGGAAAGCTTCTCCGGCCAGAGCTCCCACCCCGGGTCCCTCCCCCCGATCCCCCCGAAGCGCCTTCCTTTGGACCTGAATTCCCTTGAGAGGATCGGCATTCTCCCAGCCCGCCGCATAGGCGGTGTGGAGCTGGTGCAGCCAGTCGGCCCCCGGGCGATATCCTGAGTCCCAAGCCGCCTGAAAACATCTCTCCGCGAAGTCGTATTTTCCCTCGTAAATCTGGGAGGAGCCCAGGGAGACCATCCGGTACTGTGCCCAGGGACGCTTGGCCTGGACGGAGGGAAGAAAGTAACGGTATGCCTCCTCTGGATTTTTTTTCACCCCCAATCCCTCTTCAAAGAATCTGCCTGCCTGCTCCCCGGCCCAAAGGCTGCCGGCATCCGCCGCTTTTCGGTACCAGCGCAAGGCCTCCTGATCATCCTTTTTGGTGCCGATGGCGTTCTCCAGGCATCGTGCCACGTTTTCATCGGCCCATCGGTCCCCTGATCCGGTTTCAGACTTTTTGCGAAACCAACGGTAAGCTTCCCCGGGATTTTTATCTGTCCCACGACCATTTTCGCAAAAAACCGCGACTTGGCCCATGGACCATGCCTGCCCGTTTTCCGCCGCTTTTCGGTACCACGTTAACGCCTCTTGGTCGTCAGCCTTGACCCCCAGGCCTTTCTCATAGCACCAACCGATCTGCTCCATTGCCCAGCCGGATTTCAGCTCGGCAGCCTTGCGGTAGCACTCCAGGGCTTTGCCGTGGTTTTTTTCCACCCCCATGCCATGGAAGTAGTAGCGCCCCAGGTTGTCCCATCCCCAAGCTGAGTTTTTTTTGGTCTCCTCCTCGAGTTTCGTCAGCATCCGCCGGTACTGCTCCCGTGCCTCTTCAGGATTTTTTGGAACACCGATTCCCTCCGCATAGCATCGGGCTACTTTTTCCGGCGCCCAAAAATCACCCGATTCCGCCTGGCGGTTCCACCACCGGAACGCCTCCGCTGGATTCTTCTCCGTGCCCCTCCCGTCCTCGTACATTTGGGCCAAACGCCCCATGGACCAGGCATTACCTTTTTCAGAAGCCTGGGTGTAAAGTCGGAGCGCCTCTTTCTCGTCTTTTTTCGTCCCCCTCCCGGCCTCGTAACAGGCAGCCACACCGCTGAGGCCTGAAGCATTTCCTTGGTTGGCGGACTTCTGAAACCACCCAAAGGCTTGGCCATCATTCTGCGGCACACCTCTTCCATCGTAATAACAGTCCGCCGCATGGAATTGCCCCCAGTCATTTCCAGCTTCCGCGGATTGAAGATAATATTCAAAGGCCTTCGCGGGATCTTTCTCCACGCCTCGCCCATACTCATAACAGAGCCCCAGCTGATTCAACGACCACCCGTTCCTTTTCTCCGCCGCCTTGCGGTACCACCTCACCGCTTCCTTTTCATCCTTGCCGACTCCTTGGCCACTTTCATAACAAAAGCCGAGGTTGCCCATGGCCATCTCGTTCCCTTGGTCGGCCGACCGGCGATACCACTCCACCGCCAGAGCCTGATCCTTCGTCACACCGATCCCACTGGCCAACCACCATCCCACCTTGTTTTGCGCCCAACTGTTTCCGCCTTCGGCCGATTGCCGATAGGCGATAAATGCTTGGGGAAGGTTTTTTTCGGCTCCTTTTCCAAGCTCGTAACAAATTCCGAGGCCCATCGCCCCTCCGGGATTTCCCCGCTGGGCCGCTTTCCGATACCAACGGACGGCCTCGTTTTCATCCTTGGCCACACCGATGCCGTTCTCATAACAACGTCCAACACTCCCCATAGCCCCGACGTTTCCTTGGTCAGCGGATTTTCGATAAAGGGCGAAAGCCGCCGGAAGATCTTTCTGCACTCCAATTCCATCCTCGTAGAACCTTGCCAGACTGACCAAATCCCCCTGGCGGCCGTGATCTGTGACCTCCTGAAGCATGGCAAAGGCCTGCTTTCCTTTGGTTGCCGGAAAAAACGTCCCCCAGGTGAATGCCAAGGATCGCTTGGCGTCGGGAACATCATGGTTCGCCATCTTTTGCAGGTCTTTTTCGACCCTTAAAAAAGCGACTTTCGCCGTCTCCTCATCCTTGGGGATTCCTAATTCCCCATAAAACATACGACGCGCTTGCCAGGCCAACGCCCGCGGATCCCCTGATTCGGCGGCTTTCCGGTAAAGATCCCGGGCCTTGGGAACATCCATCAACCCCCCTTCCCCGCTAGAAAGTTTACGCGCCTGCCAGTAAATGTCTTCGGTTGAATTTTCCGGGCCCGCGAGGAGTAACCGGACACCACAGAGATAGGTCAGAATTAAAACGGAAAAAATTTGAATCAAGGCAGGGTCATGGTCTTTCCAAAAACGAGTGCGCTCAAGTGAACTTTTTCTTATCCGAGCAAAGCGTGGGATCAGCTGGGAAGATCGCCTGCGCGCTCGGCAAGCCAAGGCCCCGCCTCACGGGGTTGGATAACCTCCATCGCCCCCGTCCGCCGACACTTGATTTCGACCCCTCCGGCGGCCAGCGACTTTGCCCCCAGCGTGATCCGCCACGGGAAACCCAGCAGATCGGCATCCTTGAACTT
>RFWS01000074.1 GCA_009921985.1 bacterium
TCCGATGCACTTCTGCTTGCCCTGCAAGCGGTGGGAGTCGGACCTGGAGACGAGGTGATTTGTCCAACCTACACGTTTTTTGCCACGGCTGGGGCGGTTGCTCGTTTGGGTGGGGTTCCAGTCTTCGTGGATAGTGCGGAGTGTTGTTACAACCTCCGGGCCGACCAAGTGGTGGCCAAAATTGGTCCCAAGACCAAGGCGATCATTGCGGTACACCTTTTTGGTCAGTGCGCGGACATGGACCCGATTTTGGCGGCAGCAAAAAAAAGAAACATTCCCGTGATCGAGGATGCGGCTCAGGCGCTCGGGGCCAAAGACAAGGGCCGAATGGCAGGCACGATGGGAACATTGGCTTGTTTTTCCTTTTTCCCCACCAAGAACCTCGGAACGCTTGGAGAGGGGGGGCTGGTCACAACTAAGGATCCGGATTTGGCGGAAAAAATCAGAAAACTCCGCGTCCACGGGGCCAAGGTAAAATACTTCCATGAAATGATCGGAGGCAATTTCCGCCTCCATGAGCTTCAGGCCGCATTTTTACGGGTCAAGCTACGGCATTTAAATCAGGCCCTAAAAAAACGCCGGGATAATGCTGCTCGCTTGATCCAACAGCTTCAGGAAAAGTGGAAAGCGACATTTCTGACTGATCGCTGCCTTTGTGAAGGGGAAGAAAAAAAATCTCCATCCTATCCGGATGGCACGGTCATTCTTCCGTTCATTTGTCAAAATGAACAAGAGGGACATACGTGGAATCAGTTTGTGATCAGGGTCTCCGGAAGGGGAAAAAGGGATCAACTGCGCCAAAAACTCGCTGCCAATGGTATTCAAACGGAAATTTACTACCCCCGATCGATGCATGAACAGAACTGCTTTATTTCTGGGCATTTAGGGTCTTTTCCTGCGGCTGAATCATTTGCAAGAGAAAGTCTTGCTCTTCCCCTGCAATTGACAGGAACTCATTTTCCGGAAGCTGGATGAAAATTGCGCTTCTGGGTTCTTCCGGATATCTGGGGCAAACCTATGCCCAGTCCCGTGTTCCAAGGGGGTTGAGCCTAATTCCTATTCCGCGGGATCAATTAGATTACTCAAATCCCATAATTCTTCGGAATTTTATTCGGAGGGAAAAAGTCGACGGAATCCTGAATTGTGCCGGTTTTACCGGCAGACCTACTGTAGACGCCTGTGAGGACCAGCAGCAACTCTGCTTTCAACTGAATGTCCTATTGCCTGAATTACTGGCCAAAGTTTCCTCAGATGAAAAAACACCTCTTATTCAGATCGGCTCCGGATGTATCTATCAGGGGAATCCATCAAAAACAGATCCGAATCAAGGCTTTCGTGAGGAAGATCAGCCCAATTTTTCTTTTGATTATCCTCCTTGTAGTTATTACAGCGGCACGAAAGCAGAAATGGAAAAGCGAATCGGCCATCTTCCTTTTGTCAGCATTTGGAGGCTTCGCATGCCATTCTCCAGTCAGCCGGACGATAGGAATCTTTTGCAGAAGTTGGCCAAATATCCAAAAGTCCTCGAAGCAAGGAACAGCCTGACTGACTTGAATGAAATGGTTTCCCTTACGCTAAGAATGCTGTTAGCCGGGGTTCCTTCTGGGATTTATAACCTGACAAATCCCGGGGTGGTTTCTAACTCCGAAATCGTCGAGATGCTCGTTGCGCATGGACTCCGAAAATTAAGGCCCTCATTCTTTTCCTCCACCGAGGAAATTTCCATGGCCATGCGGGCGCCGCGATCTTCCTGTGTCCTAGATTCTTCGAAAATCGCCCGCTTGGGCTTCCCCATGTGCGACGTTCGGGAAGCCTTGGCGCGTGCCGTGCAAGCTATGGCCAGGGATTAGCGGGAAAAACTTTTCGCCTCGGCTAGAAGAATTTCTGCGGATGGGGTGGGTTGGGCGATGCAAAACCACTGATAGGCAAAAAGGCCCGGCAAAAATTCCGCCAGCTTCCGTAGTAACCATTCCAAAGGCCGACATATTCTGGAAGGAAGGCCCAAAAGCCCAACGGGTGGCGGAATTCCCCGCAGCTTTTTAATGGAAAACATCGAATCCGCCATCAGTTCCTTCAAGGAGTGTCGGGAAAATAAGAACCTGTGGGTTTCATCTAGAATTCCCCGACGGCCGTAATTGAGGCGTCCAGTGAAAAGAAAAACCAACCGCAAAGGCATGAAAGAAGTATTGGGGACACTTATAATCAGTTGGGGCAGTGTGGGAAAAGCCAAGCGGATTTCTTTGAGAAGCTCTCTTTGCCTTCGCCGATCTAAATGCTCTAACACATCTAGTAACAATACCACTTCGGCCCTTTCCAGTTTGGGGAGCGGTTGATTAAGGTCGTGTTTTTGGATGGTCAGACCCGGTTCAGGAGTGAGGGGGAAAAACTCGTCGAGGATGGTTACTTTACACTGTTTGGTTTCTGCCAGGGCTTTCCCCACCCATCCGTTTCCACCCCCAAGATCCACCACCTTTGTGCCAGCCGGGACACAAGCCACAGCCTCAGCATGGGAAGAGTTGGCTAGGCCAAGTTTGGAGACATATCGTGCCTCATTAGAAAAACCAACATCAAACCGACGGGCGTAAAAAACTCCAGCGTCTGTGCACCATGCTTCGAGGCAACTCCGAATACAACCCCAACAGTATTTCCATCCGTTCACGCGGCAAATCTCGTTTCCATAAAAAGTTGGTATGGGGATTTCATGGATCTTTTCCCCGACTCGTAAAATCTGGATAATAATTTCCGTATCAAAATGAAACCCGTTGGTATTAAGTTCGAACGGAATTCTGCGCAAAAGCGGGCAACGGTATGCTCGGTATCCTGTATGAAACTCACTCAGGGATGCGCCTAAAATTTTGTTTTCCAGGTTTGTGACGACCTGATTGCCCACCCATTTATAGAATGGCATGCCCCCCCTCAGTGCGGAGTGTCTTTGAAGCATCCTCGATCCGAATACAGCCGAACCTAGGCCCTCAATGAGCGGTCGAATCATTTCTGGCAGAAGTTCCGGTGCGTATTGACCGTCTCCGTGAAGCAAGACCACCTGATCAAAATTATTCTCGATCGCATAGCGATACCCAAGCTTTTGATTTCCTCCATACCCTAGATTCCTCGGATTTTTCAGGACACGGACCGGCCAACAATCCAGCGGACCCCGCCAGTTGGCTGCCAGTACCGAGGTTTTGTCATGAGAAGCGTCATCCATTACGAGAACCTCTCCACGACCCGGAAGTCGCGACCAGGGAATCCGGTCTAAAACGGAAAGAATATGATTTTCGGCCTCGTAAGCCACAATCAGGATGAGGGTTTTCATTCGGCCTTTTTGGGATTAAGAAAATCTTTGGTGATCCAAAGAGTGAGTAAGTACAGAGTAAAGAAGTAGTTTGCAAATGCCTGTTTGTTGAAAATAAAGAAAGCCCAAAGAGTCCAATGTAGAAATCCGAACGTGGCGTAAGCTGAATATCTCGGGGCTGCCGCTAGAAGCCGGATCCTTGGAATTAGTCCCAGAAGCCAAATTCCAACGGCGAGAATCGTTAAATAGCCCGGTCCAAACAAAAAACTCAAACTATCCGGACGGAAGGGCTGAATAAACTGGAGGCCGAAAACCGACCAGAGGTAATCCTTGGGTTGATCTATTAGAGGCAAAAGATATAGGAAACCCGACAAGCCTATGCATGTTAAAGCGGTAATTCTTTGTTTTCGTAAAATGCAAAGCCAAGGAAGTGCGAAAGGAATTAGGTATTGTTTTGAGGCAATCCACACTCCAGCAAACAACCCGCCCGCGAAATTTCGGCTGAAAACCGCCGTCCACAACAGAAGGGCGCCACTCCAAGCGTCCGACCAACCCTGCTCAAAGACAAATTCCAGTCTGGGAAAAAAGAGGGCCAACAAGGCGATTTTTCGTTCAACTAAACCTTGGAATCCAAGCCACATAACCGCCGCCACATAGGCAAGCAGCACACCGAAGCGATAGTCTGGGAAAAAAGGGCTTCCTAAAGCCGGCCCAAGCAGACTTCCCAGCGGATAGGGGAACCCGAAACGAAGAGTGTCTCCTTGGATAAGCTCGGGGGCATAAAGAGTGGTTCCGGAGCCGTAAATATTCGGCATAGCTTGTGTGTAGGGGTTATTTCCGTTCAGTAAGTGGGTTGTTGCCGACTTGAAGAAAAAAAAGACATCAATGGTGGGCTGCGGGGAGGCCCGAAGGGTCCAACAGCATGCCAAAAAAATGGAAGAACAACAAAGACAGAACAAAAATTTTGAGTACCTCCCCATAAAAAACCAGCATGCTATCCCGGCAACTGCGGCAATCGATCGGAGGCCCAGCCATAAATGAAATTCCGATTGAGAGGCGGCCTGAAGGTAGTAACCCGGAATCCTTGTGACCGGAAGTGCAAGCGTTGCGATAAGCAGAATAAGGAGGGAAAAATTGAGGAACCTCCGGTTTAGTTGAAAACGTCCTGCCCATGGTGCAAAACCCGCAAAAAGAGTGGCACCTAACAACAAAAACTTGGCAGGCAGCGAGCCCATGCCGTCCCTGCTAAAAACGGAAAGTCCAAGAAAACATGCGGATATCCACAGGCAAACACGGAAGCTGGAGCCGATTACATCCTCATGGCAGGTGGGAAGGGTTTTTGAAGATACCTTGTTCTTGGGCATCCCCTTTTCTAGGCTAGAAACTTCATGGGCAAAAGATTTCAAAGCAAAAAACTCGCACAGAAAACTCTCGCCTTGCCGATTTATCCCGAACTGGAAACGCAGGAAATTGAGCAGGTGGCCCGCGAGGTTGTCCAACTGGCCCAGGCTTCATGAGTGCAGGATCACGCCAATCTTCCTCTTTCTCCGTAGAGGCGCTGTTAACCTGTGGGCTGGGATTTATGCTGGCTTGGGGGTGGTTGACGACGGGACCGTCGAATCAGGAGTTGTTGGCCAACTACGCCAAGTCAAAGGACATCGCTAACCTGATTTGGGAAAACAAAGGATTCGCCTGGTGGTCTCCCGATTATCTTGGCGGGTCTCCCACGGCTCCCTTGGCCGGCACGGCCCTGACCATGTTCTGGATGTGGCTGGCCGGAATTACCGGGGATCCTGTCGTCGGCGGAAAGATCATGGGTTTTACAGCGCTGTTGGTCTCGGCTCTCTTCATGGTTGCTTTCCTGAAAAGGCTTGCCGGAGATAGCCGGGCCGCCTGGATTGGCGCTTTTCTCTATGCGCTCGGCCCGCAGGCCACCCTGCGGCTCGCAGGCAACGAACATATGCCTGTCATTTTCTGCATGCCGTATCCACCGCTCATCGGTTGGGCTCTGCTGGAAATCGCCACGCGAAATTCCGGCAAAGGAATCCTCATCCTCGCCATGGCCGTGGCAGCCATGAGCCTCACCTTCAATAAAATTGCCGCCGTTTTCGGACCGGTCGCCCTTGGCTTGGCCATCTGGCTGCATTTCCAATATCCGTCCAAAACCATGCCGCTCCTCAAAGGGTGTCTGTTGGCGGCGGGCGCCTGGCTGGTTTTGGCCGTCTTGCCGCAGCTCCCGGGTCTTCGTGAAACCGGCCGGATGACGCTCTTCAGCACCGATCCGCTGGCCGGCTGGCAGTCGAGTTTCTCCATCAAG
>RFWS01000075.1 GCA_009921985.1 bacterium
CCTCACCGGAAGGGGTCGCCTTCGCCCGCCGCCAAGGCCTCCATCTCGCCGTCCTCGCCCGCGAACTTTCCCTGCGTGAGCTGGCCAAATTTCCGTCTTCCACAGACCCAGCCGGCCTTCCCCTGGAAGTTTTTGTCCACGGGGCTCTTTGCGTCGCCTATTCCGGTCAGTGCCTCACCAGTGAGGTCCTCGGTCGCCGTAGCGCCAACCGCGGGGAATGCGCCCAGGCCTGCCGACTTCCCTACTCGCTGGAGGTCGATGGTCAGACCAAGGATCTCGGCGACCGAGCTTACCTCCTCTCCCCCCAAGACCTCGCCGCCATCGACGAAATCCCCGAACTGATCCGCCTTGGACTCCATTCCTTCAAAATCGAGGGTCGTCTTAAGTCGCCCGACTACATCACCGCCGTTACCTCGGTCTATCGGAAATCCATCGACCAGGCCCTTGCGAACCAACCCACTCCCGCCTCTTCGGAGGACCGCTACCGGCTAGAAATGGCTTTTAGCCGAGGTCTTTTCTCTGGGTGGTTCCACGGCGTTGACCATCAGCAACTCGTCCACGCCCGCTTCGGCAAAAAGAGAGGTCCCCTCGCCGGCCGGATCGCCCGGACCGGGCCGGACTGGGTGGAACTGGAGGAAAAACTAGTCACCCTCAGCCCCGGAGACGGCGTGGTCATCGATCGAGGCACTGACACTGAAAACGAACCGGGAGGTTTTCTTTTTGGGGTGGAAGGCAACCGGCTCCTTTTCCGCCGAGGCTCCCTGCCCGCGGACACGGCCAAGCCGGGCGATAGAATCTGGAAGACCAAGGATCCCCAGCTGGAAAAACAACTCCGCGCGGAGCGCTCCAAAGAGACCCTTGCCGCCACCACGGCCCTCGATCTCAAAATTTCCGGCCGGGGCGGTCAACCCCTTCAGGTGGAGGCAAGGTCAAGCGGACAAAAGGCTACTCTGTTTTCTTTGATTCCTCTTTCGTCGGCCAAGAACCGCCCTCTAACGATGGAAAGCCTCAAGGAACAATTTGGCCGACTGGGTGGAACCCCTTTTCATCTTGGCCAGCTCTCCCTGGATCTGCATGAACCGGTCATCCTGCCCGTCTCGGAACTAAACCGCCTTCGCCGTGACCTTGTCTCCCGCCTCACCCTGCCATCCGGGCATTCCCAATTTTCCAGGAATTTAGGACATTCAAAAGAAGCGGTTTTGCCCAAGCTTCTCGCACCGATCATTGCCCGAAGGTCGCTACCTAAAAGTTCTGCTGTCGCTAAGGAGGTTAAAATCTCGGTGCTCTGCCGGGATCCGGCCCAGGCCGATGCCCTGCTCCCCGTAAAACCCGATCTCCTTTATCTCGATTTTGAGGATTTGCGCCGCTTCGGCCCCACCGTGGAAACCATCCGGAAGAAATCAAAAGTGCCCGTCTACCTGGCCACACCCCGAATCCAAAAGGCCGGCGAGACCGGCTTTTTCCGCCTGATCGAAAACGCCAAACCGGACGGTGTCCTGATTCGGAACCTCGGAGGACTCGACCACTTTCGCGCCGCCCGCCTCCCCATGGTCGGCGACTTCTCCCTTAACGTCGCCAACCCTCTTTCTGCCGACCTTTTCAAGGCCGAAGGACTTCAATGGCTTACCCCCAGTTACGATCTCGATGTCGGCCAGATCCTTGAGTTGCTTCGCATCTCGCCGCCGGATTGGTTCGAACTCACCCTTCACCAACACATCCCGATGTTTCATATGGAGCACTGCGTCTTTGCCGCCTTTCTTTCGAAAGGCAAAGACCACCTTACCTGCGGCCGCCCCTGCGATCGCCACCGCATTGCCGTCCGCGACCGCATGGGCGAAGCCCACCCCATCCGGGCCGATGTCGGTTGCCGCAACACCGTCTTCAACGCCCGACCCCAGTCAGGTGTCTCCCACCTCGACTCACTCCTCGAAGCCGGGCTGCGCCGATTCCGGATCGAACTTCTCAACGAAACGCCGGAGGAAACAGTCCGACTCTTTCAAGCCTACCGGGAGGCGATCTCCGGCCGCTCCGATCCCCGCCGCCTGGCCAAGGCCCTCGGCGTGCGCGATCAGCTAGGGGTGCTTTCTGCGAAGATGGGCTAAGACTCTACTGGCCTTGGCCGCGACTGAAGCCCGGCTTGCCGTCAAAATTATAAAGGTTCTCCAACTTCACCCATTCGATCCCGGCTTTCTGGATCCGCTCCAGGAGAGCTCGCAGAGCCTCATGAGGAATCGAGCCGGGTTTGCCTTCCGGCAACTGAAAGCGGCAGCGGGTCTCATCGACAGTGAAGGTCTCGGCCATTCCCCCCGGCCAAACCTTCATTCCGCGGTTGGAAAGCATCTCCAAATTCAGCCCATCTGAAGCCAGCGGTTGTAGCTTCGCCGCCAACTGCTCCATGGTGCCGTTGGGCCAAAAAACAAACACGTCCGCACCCACCAACTCCCTTTTGGCGGTATCCCGTTTGTACGGAGGACGCGTGGTCAGCGGTCGGGTTGGCGCTTTGGAATAATCCACCGGCTTTAGCTTGGTCGGCTTTTGCCCGATTCGCGCGACCACCGCCTGGCCAAACTCCTTTGTCCCCACTTTTTGCTTCGAGACCCCCTCCCGGAAAATGTCGTAGGTGTGCACCCCGTCCTCGATGGTTTTGAGCCAGGCGTTATGCACCTTCTCGGCCACGTCCGCCTGCCCGATATGCACCAGCATCTGCACCGCCCCCAGGAACAGACCGGAGGGATTCGCCAGGTTTTGCCCCGCCCGACGGGGCGCCGAGCCGTGAATCGCCTCAAACATCGCACAGCCGTCCCCGATGTTGGCGGATCCGGCCAAACCAACCGATCCGGCGATTTGCGCCGCCACATCGGAAAGGATGTCCGCCGCCACATCGGAAAGGATGTCCCCGTAAAGGTTTGGCATGACAATCACGTCGAATACTTCGGGAGTGTCAGCCAGTTTTGCCGCGCCGATATCCACGATCCAATGCTCCTTCTCAATGTCGGCATACTCGGCGCCGATCTCGTCGAACACCTTGTGGAAGAGACCGTCCGTCATCTTCATGATGTTGTCCTTAGTGAAGCAGGTCACCTTCCTGCGACCATACGCCCGGGCATATTCAAAGGCATACCGGACGATCTTTTCGCAGCCAGGTCGGGAGATCAGCTTGAGGCACTGGGTGACGTCGTAGGTTCGCTGGTGCTCAATGCCGGAGTAGGTATCCTCCTCATTCTCCCGGACGATCACCACGTCCATCTTCGGATGCTTGGTCCGGATATAAGGGTCGTAACTCAGGCAGGGACGAATGTTGGCGTACAGGCCGAATGCCTTGCGGGTGGTAACGTTGAGGGATTTGAAACCACCGCCTTGGGGAGTTGTGATGGGGGCTTTGAGGAAAACCTTCGTCCGACGCAGCGATTCCCATGCCGAAGGCTCGATTCCAGCCGAATTTCCACGCAAATAAACCTTCTCCCCGATTTCGATCTCCTCAATGTCCAGTCGCGCCCCCCCTCCCTTCAGGATGGCAAGCGTGGCTTCCATGATTTCGGGGCCGATACCGTCGCCGCGGGCGACTGTGATGGGAGTGTTCTTGGGCATAAGTTGGAAATCCTTACCCATCAGCACACTCGGGTCAACGGGAATTCCCGCTTTTTCAAGCACGCTTGAGCCCCTCCTAAAGAAAACCTATTCTCCCCCGATGCGCATTCCGGCCTTTTTTTGGTTTTTCACCACCATCACTGCTTCCGTGATGGCCAATGACATCGTGCTGATTTCGGGCGGGCCGGCTCTCCGCTCTCACGAACGATTCAAAACCGCTTCCCATGACAAGTATTGGGGAAACTTTATCGACTCGGCCCTCGCACGGGTCGGTGAATTACAGAAAGGACTCGGCCCGGGGGATCGTCTGACTTGGCTGGTCTTTCGCCCCGGATACGTCACGCGCGGAGAGGAAGATAAACAGGACTACTTCAAGCTCATCGAGGAACGGGGCCAGAAACACGGATTGGTCCCCATCTATTTTGACAACAAGGAACAACTTTTCACCCTGCTGCGCCGGGACGGATCACCGGAACGTCCAAAAATCTCCCGGCTCGAATATTACGGCCACTCCAACAAGAAGTGCTGGATGTTTGACTACAGTAATCGTGTCGACGGTGGCGCTATCGAACCACTGGTTGTCCATGTGGACGATCTGGAAAAAATCTCCGGATCCAGCTTCACGCCCAACGCCACCTGTGTCAGCTATGGTTGCCATTCGGGCGAGGAGTTTTCCCAGCGCTGGCGGATGGTGGTGGGGCGGCCCATGGTCGGGGCCATCGGCAAAACAGACTATAGCGACGGCGGCATGCCCAAGCTTTCCGAAGGCAAGGGCGGTTCATGGGCCTACTGATCCCGATCCTGTTGCTGCTGGTTTCCGCGGATTTCTGCTTCGCCCCTCCCCTGCAGCCCCGACAAACGACGCCGGCGTCGGGCGCTCCTTCCGACTCTTCTTCGGGCTCTTCCTTTGATTCTGCCTCGACCACAAAACCTGTGGTTTCACCGGATGCCACAGAGGACGAGGAGATTCGACAGCCGGTTCCGGAAAAAGTTCTGCGGGCTACTTTGCCGGCGGCCCACACCCCCGCCCGCCACGGCGACACCTCGGGCCCTTATTGGATTGGCCAGCGGACGATGGTGGAGGACTACTGCGGATGGGGTTGGCTCAGAACCGAGAAGGCGGGCTGGAGCCAAGCCCGCTGGGTTGTCATCCAGTACGATCCCGAAATCTGTCCGGTTCCCCACGCTTTTTTGCCACGCCCCCAGGATGACATGGACTACCAGTACAAATTATACGGTGAGTTTGCTCCTTACCGGGCCTACGAGCCCCAGGCGGATGTCTGGGTGGATGTTTTTCTGATCAAGGGTTTTGTCAGTCTGGGGCCGGCCAAGAATCCAATCTTACGCGAGCCTCCGGCCCACGGAAGCTCCAAACCTAACCGTTTTGCCGAGCGGGGGGCTAACCTCCGGTAGCCTTGACCCCAACTCATTCCCTTGGCAATATTTGGGAATGCGCGAGCAAATCATTCTGGAGTGCACGGAAGCCAAAGCGGAGGGCAAGCCCCCATCGCGCTACTTCGGCACCAAGAACAAAAAGCTCCAAAAAGAGCGGATTGAGCTGAAGAAGTTCAATCCTTTCCTGCGCCGCTACACCCTCCACCGCGAAAAGAAGTAAGTTTGCGGGCGCCCCTGACCCGTCTCCCTAGGGTCTAAATCCGATCTGCTATTTTCCTATTCCAGCTTCGGAAGAAACTGGAATAAGGACTGCGTCTTCCATGCCGTGGATCAGTTTTTTATCCACTGGGCACAGGGTGGCCAAAGCGCCCTTCAGCTCGACATTGTCGCCGGTCACCAAGTAGTAGGGACATAGGCGTAACCGCCATCTTCCCTCCTCGACCTCGCCGGTTTGCTCGTTCCAAGCGGGATGCGAGACGGTGCCAAGGCGGGCGAATCGC
>RFWS01000076.1 GCA_009921985.1 bacterium
AAATTTATCGCCAGCGCCGCCCCCAAGATTCCGCAGACCCCGCCCCGCCCATTCAAAAGCAAGACACTACTAACAAAAAATACTCCCTCGACCAGTGAAAGATACCGTACTTTTGTAAGATCCCCGGTCATGCCAAAAACCCCCTGAAAGCAACGAGAGGCCACATTGGATATCAGGAGGGCTCCAATTAGCGTATCTCCAACCATATTCCATTCCACCTTACCGTGGGTCCAATGCGCAATAAATTCCCGATTCGTTGCCATTAAAACAACCCCCGCGAAAGTTGCGAGGGCCACCGAGAGAGTGGACGTTTGATAAAAACGAAAAGAAAAACGCTCCCGCTCTCCCCGCACGAAAAGCTCCGTGAGCCCCGGAGCTGCACTTTCGAGAATTCGACCAATCAGCTGCTGTCCCATGGTGAGGGTTTTGGTTACCACAGAAAATACAGCGGCCGCCTCTAATCCAAAAAGCTTTGTCACCAGAATGATTTGGCTGCCAGCGCAAAGGAGGCCCCCTAGCTGCATCAAAAGGATATCCCAGCCAAACCCGAGCATGCGAACGAACAGCTTTCGACAAAAGCGGCTCCCAAGATTCTGCTGCGGCAACAATTTCAAACGATGGCATGCTGCCCACGGAAGAAGGGAAGACCAAAGGGATCCCGCGAACGCGCCCGCGAGAAAACTATAGGTCCCCCAGCCCAAAAAGAAGCCGAGACCCATGACGCCGAGGGCTGTAGTGAGGTTGGCCAGCGTGCTCCAGTGACCAATGTCCGTTCGTTGATGAGCCCATAGCGGAGCAGATTTGATGCGAAGGGCCAAACCTAGCGAAAGAATAAGAACGTAAAAAAAAACGACCCTTTGAAATATGGTTGTCATTTCCAAAGGAATCCCCAAAAGCTTTGGACCCCACGCGGCGCAAGCAAGGCCAGCGACCGCCAAGACGAACGCCTGAATCCAAAAAAAAACTTTGCCCGTCTCAATGACATCCCCGTAGGGCCGTCCATGCACTTCATCTTTATGATCAGCCAAGAAACGGGCCACCGAGCTGCTCATGCCTAAATCCAAAAGCATGAGGTATCCTCCGATCTGAACGACAAGGGCCCAAAGACCGAATTCCTCTTTTGACAGGTAGTGCAAGGCCAGGGGGACGGAGATGGCGGTATAAGCCAAATTGGCAGCGGATGAACAATATCCGGCAATTAAACTAGAGAAAAAAAAGCTCTTTCGACCCATAAATAATACTTAGGTCAGGCGGCAGTTCGGCTTTTTAAAAGATCTGTCAATTTGTAAAAATAAAGCAGCCACACGTTTTGGAGCGAGAGATAATTTTCCGACTAAGGATTTGGGCCGCTTGCCGCATTTTGCGGCTGCCAAAAGATTGCGCAGTGGGCCGTCATGGGAACCCATCGAAGGTGCCGCCGGCAACCCGGGCAGACAATCCCCTAATGCGACCACCCGACAACCGGACAAGGCGGCTTCGGCTGCGGCGAGGCCAAAACTTTCATACCTAGAGGCGGAGAGAAAAATCTTGGACTCCTGCATGTGTCGGGCGAGATCGGGAGGTGGAAGCGGGGGGAGGAAGGTGATTTGAGGATAAGGAGATTTTGTGGGGAGCCCAGAGCCGATCACGAGGGAGGTCCAGGCAGGGTTTTTACTGAGGAAAGAGCGAAGGGTTTTGAGAAGAAGGGGGAGGTTCTTCTGGTAAGACGCCCAGCGGCCAACCGAGATAATCTGGTTCTTTTTGGAGATCGAGGGGTCAGGCCAAAAAATGTCTGTTTGGATGGGGTGTGGGATGCAGTGGATGCGGTGCGGATCAGCGCCGATTTTGGCGGCCAGCTTTCTCCAAAGCTGCAAGGCCTTGGGGGTTTCCACGGCTACGGCGGGCATGAGCTTCAGGGTTCTGGCCAACCGGGCTTCCATCCAGGGGGTGGCGAGGAGGGAAGTAAAAGAATAAAGAACTGACGCCGGAACCGACAGAAAGGGAGGCCAGCGATAGGTTCGGTCGCGAAAGTAGTCGAATCTGCGTTTGGCATAGGTCAAGAATCCGCAGGAGGCCGTGCGCATGCCGTCGCTGTCGGCGCGTTCGATAACACGGGGGGTGGCGGAGAGGGCGGCCCGGCGAATGGGGTCGTATTTGGGGCGGGTCCAAAGGCCGAGAATCACCAGATCAGGCTTGTGGCTTTGCCACCAGGTAGGGTTGCGAACATCGTGAGGGGAGGCCCAGATAACTGGATTTTTATCAGTTTTCGGTGTTCGATGTTTGATTTTCGATGGGGATTCAAAGGCTGGGCGAACAGCCAGCCAGGCATCGTGGCCAAGAGCGCGGAAGGCCTTGGTGAGGAGACCAAGATCCCGGTGCCAGAAAAATTGATCCGGCTTGATAGTGAGGGCCGTGTAAAGAAGAACCTTCACTGCTGCATAGGCCAAGATAGCGGCACCAAACAAAGCCACTCTTCCGCTCCAATGCTTGCTAGTTGAGTCAAGGAAAGTTGGGCTCGCGGTTGTGCGGCCATTTGCCAAAGCGAGCTCCAGGCCGGCCATTCTTTCTTACGGATCAGGATCAGGTCGGGCGCCTGTTGGGGAGGTGCATCAGCTAAGCGACGGCTCTCCACGCTCCTTTTGCCGTAGGGCCACCAAAGTGGGCCTTCGATATCATTTCCATTCGAGATCAAAAGAACATTCAAATATCTATTCTCCATGTCACTTGGGATCAGCGGCAAAAGTCCGCGAGCTCTCTGGTGGTAAGCCTCTTGGACGCGGGTGATCCGCATGGAAAGGCTGGCGGTTGGGTCCAGGGCATCCAGCACTCTGCCGATCAGTCTCCAAGGAACCATAGGCCGGCCGGGAGCGAGCAGGAGTGGTAAGCCAAGACAAAGTATCATCAAAACCATGCTAACCTTAACTGCTCGGCTCGGCTGGCCTCTCCGACCTTCTGGCACGATCAAGAGGAGGGGATAGAGGGGAGCGAGGAGCCGGGGAATAGCCTCTGAGGCCAACTTTCCCATCATGAAAAAAGCAGAAATCCACGCGGCTACCATTAGCCAGACATACTCCGCCATCCGTTTCTTCCTCGCGGCAAAAAATACGGTGAGAGAGAAAGCAACTAGCATCCAGCTCCATGCGGCGCCTTCCTCAATGGCGAATTCCCTGGTATCCAGGCTCCAGCGTGGATAAGCCTCGGTTAATTTCTCTCGTGCTCGCGGAGGACAAAGATGACCCATTGCCGAAATCACACGGCGACTGCCCAAGTCGAATGGCTGTTGAAGGCTGGCAGAAATAACGAGGATGGTGTTGCCAGCCAAGGTCAGGAGGGGGCGATCGGTTTTCATGCCGCCATCATTCGAGGGATCTCCCGACCAGTCTCCGGCGTGACGCAAATTGAGGTACGCGAGCGGCGCAAAAGAAACCACCAAAGCCAAGGGAGCGGCTGCGAGGGTTGTATGCCAAAGAGATTTTTGACGGAGAATCTGCCACAGAAACTTCATAAGCCAGGGAAGAAGGAGAACCAAGTTGGAGGCCTTGACTCCGGTCGCCAAAGCCAAGGAAAGAACTGAAGCGATCGGGGAGATGCCCAAAAGAAAACGGCCAGGGAGAAGAGCCAGGGAAGCCAAAAACCAAAATGCCCCCAAAAGATCGTTGGCGATGCCTCCGGCTTGAAGTAAGTAAACAGGTGCAAAAGGGAAAAGCCACATCCACGTCCTTGCCGTCCGGCCGGAGCAACCCAAGCCCCGGAAAACTCGGAAAAAAACGGATGGTAAAAGTAGAAAACAGACAAAGTTGGGCAAAAAAAGCAGCCGGCTCGTAGCCGTCAGGGCCAAGATCGGTGCCAGAAGCCATTCTTGCCCAACCCCGCTATAATTTTGACGTGGATTGGCTGTAGTAATCCAGAACCAACCTCCATGATTCAGCCAGTGCAAGATCCGGGGGATCCGATAAGTAAGGGCATCATAGTTGGAGGGCGGATACAATAGGGCGCCGAGAAGGATCAATCCGACGGCACTGGCGAATGCTGCGGGTAGAGGGCGACGGAACCGCTTGATACTTTTCAGAAAAAAAACGGGCCAAGGTTCGTTTTTGAGAAAAAAAAGGGAAGCGCCCACCAGGATGGAAAGAACCAGCCCATAGGCAACAGAATTCAAGACGCTAAAAAGCGAAAGCCCCCAGCCTGCCAGGCTCAGGAGGGCACCCCACCAAACAAACCCCGCGATCAGCGATACGCCGGGCCGAGGGCCGTTCACCGGCAGCAGAGATTATATTTGAGGATACAGCGGATGGCGCTGATCCCGTCCTTCCAGCCAATTTTTTTCCCTTCCGCGTAGGTGCGACCGCTATAGGAAATGCCCACTTCATAAAATCGGGCTCCCTGGCGAGCCAGCTTGGCGGTGATTTCCGGTTCAAATCCAAAGCGATTTTCCCGGATCTTGATCTGCTGGATCATTTCCCGCCGGAAGGCCTTGAAACCCGTTTCCATGTCCGTGAGGTTCAGGTTGGTGAGCATATTCGACATGAGGGTCAGGATAAAATTTCCCACGCTGTGCCAAAAGTACAAAACCCGGTGGGGTTGACCACCCAAGAACCGTGATCCATAAACCACATCGGCTTTGTTTTCCAGCAGGGGCTGAAGCATGGCCGGATATTCCATCGGATCGTATTCAAGATCGGCGTCTTGAATGATAACAAACGGCAAGGTGGCCGCAGCGATGCCGGTACGCAAAGCAGCCCCTTTGCCGGAGTTCTTAGAGTGTCGAAGCACCCGGATGCGCCGGTCTTGGGCAGCCATGTCAGCGGCAATTTGCGGGGTGAGGTCCGTGGAAGCGTCATCCACTAAAACGACTTCCCCTACCTCGGGGCGCTCCAAAACCGCGGGCACGACTCGAGGGAGATACTCGGCTTCGTTGAAAGCAGGCACGATTACGCTCAAAGGGGACGGACTGCTCTTGCTCATGGGATTGTTTGCAGGCGCTCCTTGCCGTGGTTTGACATCATGGACTTAATGATTCGAGAACGGCCATGATTTTCTTGGCCACCGGAATACTATCGAAGACCGCCACATCCGCCAAGGCTTGCCGTGATAGACGGGGCCCAAGCTCAGGATCGCGCACTAGTGCCCCAAGTTGGGCGGCGGTTTGGTCGGGATGGGCGGAAAGCAAACAGTTGATCGTGGGACGTATCAGGTCCCGGCTGATACTGGGCGCGCAGATGACCGGTGCACCGGAAGCAAAAGACTCCAGCACGGTCGGGGAGAGGACGGGAATGTCATAGCCTGAGGGCACAACCACCGCCAAGGCCTCAGATAAAAGTTGGCGCAACTGGCATGAGGGAATGACTCCCAGGCAATCGACTCTTTGCCTGACGTTGGGAGACTCTTGGGCCAGTACCTGTTGAAGCCAAGGCACGACCGGACCCGTA
>RFWS01000077.1 GCA_009921985.1 bacterium
CCCTTTTCAAGGAGTATCTGGACTCCCGGATCAAGACGTATGCCGTCCTTCCGGATGTGAATGCCGCCTTGGCCGAATACGAACACACCCAGCAACTCCAATCCGGCATTTGGACCCGCTCCATCGAAGCCGCTCAAAAGACCGGCACATCCTACGCCTCCATCCAATTGGTCCCTGCCCTGAACGCCATGATCGATATCACCACCACCCGCCTGGCCGTGACCCAGTTCCATCCTCCGCGGATCGTGTTTGTCATGCTCGCCATCCTCTCGCTCATCGCCGCCATGCTCGCCGGTTACCAGATGTCCACCGCCGCCCGCCGGAGTTGGTTCCACGTTTCCCTCTTCGTTCTCACCTTTACCTTGGCCGTCTACGTGATTCTCGACCTTGAATATCCTCGACTCGGCCTCATCCGTGTCGACGCCGCGGACGCCCTTCTCAAAGACCTCCGTGCCTCTTGGGGTCCTTAAAAAATCCCCGCATCCGACTCGAATCCGGTTGGGGTAGCTTTCCCTACCACCCGCACAGATTTAAAATTTGAATCTCTGACCCAAGAGCTTGAATTTTTTTCCTATAAACCACTCACCACCAGTTATTTACATTAAATATAACCCCAAATTGTTCGAAATAGCGAACAGCTCGTTTTTTACGCCTTTTTGTGAATAATGTTTTGATGCCTCTTACCACCTCCAACTACATCAACCGTGAGCTCAGCTGGCTCGAATTCAACCAGCGTGTCCTGGAGGAGGCCCAAGATCCCACCCAACCCCTGCTCGAACGGCTGAAATTTCTCACGATCGTTAGCTCCAACCTCGACGAGTTCTTCGAAATCCGCGTCGCCGCCTTGAAACAGTTGCTGGAAAACCGCAGCGACGCCCACGGTCCCGACGGTCTCCGCCCCGGCGAAACCCTCGCCGCCATTCGGAAAAGGGTCCAGCAAATGGTCTCAGACCAATACGAACTTCTCCATAAAACCCTTCTTCCCGCTCTCGCCGAGAGGAACATCTTCCTCCGGCCGGTGGCCGGGCTCGATGAGGTGCGCCTCGAATGGACCCGGGAAACTTTCCGCAAGGACATCCTCCCGATCCTCACCCCGCTCGCCGTCGACCCAAGCCACCCCTTTCCACAGTTGCTTAACAAATCGGTCAACCTCGCCGTTCTTTACTCCAAGCCCGGCCCCCATGAATCCACCCGCCACGCCTTCGTCCAGGTCCCCCGGGGCATCCCCCGGATCATCGCCCTTCCCGCCACTCAACCGGACCGGAAGGAGTTCATCCTCCTGTCCGATTTGGTCCGACACTTCGTCGGGGAGGTTTTTCCGGGAATGAAAATCCACGGTTCCTGGCCCACCCGGATCACCCGAAACAGCGAACTCTACATCGACGAGGAAGAAGCCCAGAACCTGCTCCTCACCATCGAGGAGGAGCTTCAAAAACGGAACCGGGGCGCCGCCGTGCGCCTGGAAATTCCCCAGGACTGCCCACTTGAAATCGAAAACTACCTCCTCGGCCGCTTTCATCTTCGCCCGGAGGATGTCTACCGGGTCATCGACCCGGTCAACCTGACCCAGCTCTTTGCCCTCACCGAGGCCGGACGCAATGACTCCCTCCTCCGGGATCCCGCCTTCACCCCGGCCCAACCGGCCTCACTGCCCGGAGGTCCGGCTGATTTTGAGACCATTCGCCAAAAAGACATCCTTCTTCATCATCCCTACGAAAGCTTCACCCCCATCGTCACCCTGCTGGAAAACGCCGCGGGCGATCCCGACGTCCTCGCGATTAAGATGACCCTCTACCGCACCAGCGGAGACTCCCCGGTCATCAACGCCCTCATCCAGGCCGCCCACAATGAAAAGCAGGTCACCGTGCTGGTCGAACTCAAGGCGCGGTTCGACGAGGCCAACAACATTGCCTGGGCCAAGAAAATGGAGGAAGCCGGCATCCATGTCGTTTACGGGCTCGTCGGCCTCAAGACTCACTGTAAAACCCTGCTGATTGTTCGGCGCGAGGAAGGCCATCTCCGCTCCTACCTGCATCTGGGCACTGGGAACTACCATCCCCGCACCGCCCGCCTTTACACCGATCTGGGTCTTCTCACCTCCCGCGCCTCCCTGACCACTGAGGTTGCCGCCCTGTTCAATGTTCTGACCGGCATGTCCGAAACCGCCCACTTCGACGAACTCCTGGTTGCCCCCTTCAACCTCGCCCCCCGCCTCATCGAGATGATCAACCGGGAACGCGCCCATCTCCGCGCCGGCCGCAAAGCCGGAATTTTCATCAAGGTCAACTCCCTGGTCGACCAGCAGATCATCGACACCTTGTATGCCGCCTCGCAGGAAGGGGTCTCCATCGACATGGTGATCCGTGGCATCTGCTGCCTCCGCCCCGGGGTCCCCGGCCTCAGCGAAACCATCCGCGTCCGCAGCATCGTCGACCGTTTCCTCGAACACAGCAGGATCTACGTCTTCCACAACGACGGCGACCCGCTCATCTACCTCGGCAGTGCCGACCTCATGCCCCGCAATCTCCATCGCCGTGTCGAAGTCGTCTTCCCAGTTCTTGATCCCGACATCCGCCGGCAGATCCTCGACTGGATCCAGCCCTCCTATCTGGCTGACAACGTCAAGGCCCGCCAGCTCGGCCCGGACGGGCTTTACACTCGTTCCCCCCGCCCGGAAGGAGCACCCCGGTACCGGGTGCAGGAGGAGTTCCTCCACCGCTATACCGCCACACCCTTGGAATTGCCTCTCCCCGCGGTGACTCCGGCAATCCGTCCGGCCAGCGGGGCGCAGCAGTCTTAACGTCTGCCGCCGGCGGAAACCTTCTCCGCCCCGATTTTTTTCAGGATCATGTCCAAATCGATGTGCTTGGCCACGGTCTGCTGGATCACCTTGATTTTCTCCTCATCCCCCGGATCGGTCTTCACGGTCATCCGGTCAATCTTGGAGGTCACGGAGAAACTCCATCACGGCCATGAGAAGATCCTCACGGTCTCCCGGCGTGATCAGCAACACCCCCGGTCCCAGCTGATCTTTGATACGCGCCGCCGTCATCGCCCCGATGGCGATCGAGCGTACCCTCCGGCGCTTGAAGGTTTCCCCGGACAAAAACTCTCCCCCCAGTTCCCGTGCCAACTGGCCCAGAATCGGCCGGCGCAACTCCCCGAGATACGGAATTACCCCAAGAATCGGGAGTTTCATTTTGGCAAACGCCTTCTCCGCCCATGGCCGCAACGCCTCGATCTTGGATGGCAACACCTTGTTCAGCACCACGCCGATCACCTCCACTCCCTGTTTTTCAAACAGGGCCAGATTCAAGCTGACCTCATCGACCGGTCGTCCCACCCCGCCGGTGGTGACGATCATCGCCTTGCTGCCCAGCAGATGCGCCACCTGGGCATTGGAAAGATCGATCACACTGCCCACGCCCGCGTGCCCCGTCCCTTCGATGATCACAAAGTCGTGCTCCCAGGCCACCCGGTTGAAGGCGGAGGCAATCGTTTCCTGCATTTCGGGAAGATTTCCCTCTTTCAGGTAATTGCGGGTGAACATCCGATCCACAGCGATCGGTGACATCGCCTCAATCGGAAGGTTCACATCATACGTGTCACTGACCAACACCGAGTCCTCATCCACCTTTTTTCCCGCCACCTCCACAAACCTCTGCCCCACGGGTTTGATGTAACCGATTCTCGGAAATTTCTTTTCCAAGGCGGCGTACAGCCCAAGACAGCAAGTCGTCTTGCCGTCATCCTGACGCGTCGCCGCCACGTAAATCCGTGGCGTGACCTTATTTAAGTCCATATGGATTAGTTATTTATACTTGCGATGGGGGCGCTCGGTTCGGGATAAAGTTTGCGGTACTCGACGGCCAACAGACCCACGATGGCCGCCACGCCCAAAACCTCCTCCTCGTCGGCTCCGCGGCTGATCTCCGCCGCCGGCAACCGCAGACCAAGCAGGATGTTTCCGTAGGTGCGGACGTTGCCAAACTGCTGGATCCCGGGAACACCAGACAGTCGGCCCGGCCGGCCACCGGCGATCCGGGCGCCTTCAGTTTGGCTTTGGCGGGATTGAGGGCGGCGTCGATCTGCATTTCCCCGTCGATGTCCGACTTGATTCCGATTTTGGCGGCCAGTTGCTGCGCCTTCTTGGTCGCGTCGATGACCTTCTTGGTCTCCTCGTTGACCGCCGCACTTCCCTTGGTCGAGTAGGAAAGCAAGGCCACCCGCGCCCGCCGCCCGGTTAACTGCAGCTTTAAGGCCGCCAGCCCCACCGCCGTCACCGCCAACTCTTCCGCCTTCGGCATGGGCACCACCGCCGCATCTCCGGCGATCAACAGCCCCCCATCCCCCACCGCCTTGTCGGGGCACTCCAGGATCGTGGCGCTGGAAATGCGCGAGAACTGCGGCAACCGAGGAATCATTTTGATCAACGGACGTAGAACGCTACCCGAATAAGCCCCCACCCCGGCGACCAGACCGTCCACCTGGTTGAAGCGCAACATCAGCGTGGCGTAGAGAATGGGATCCGAAAGGCGATCCTGGATGGCGCTAAGCTTCAGCTTTTCGTTTCCCTCCTGCAACCGGAGATGGTCGATGAACATTTGCCGGTCCTGACCGTGAACCGGATCCAAAATCATCACCCGGTCCAGATCCACCTTCTGAATCTTAGCCTGCCGCTTGACCAGCTCCGGCTTGCCCAACAGCACCACCGGTCCCAACCGGAGATGGGCAAACCGCGCCGCCGCCCGGACCACCTGCGGATTGGTCCCCTCGGGAAACACGATCCGCTTGGGATGCCGAACCAGCTTCTCGGCCAGCGATAAAAAGAACGTTCCCGAATGCACGTTTTGATTCTGTCTCCTTACCCCCCCACCGCAAGCGAAGGGTTGACATGGCAATTTGCAAATCGCGAAATAATCGCCTCGGCTAAATTCCCCATCGGCCAATGGAGCCCATCGGCCCTACCAAAGCTACGCTCCCGGTCGCCTCTTCCTCTTTAACTGCAACTGCGCCGTCGACCGTTGGATCAACGCCATCAACTCCTCCGCCTCGGGGCCGGCCTTCTTTTCCATTAATGCCTTCTTCGCGTTCTCCAATGCCCGCTCCACCGCGTTTTCGTCGATATCCTCGGGCTTCACCGCCATATCCGTCAGGATCGTCACCCGGTTCCCGGTGATCTCGGCAAAACCTCCGCCCACCGCCAGCTCATCCCCCTTGGAGTGGGCCTTCAGGTCCAGCTCCCCGGGCATGATCTGCGTCAGCAACGGCACGTGGCCG
>RFWS01000078.1 GCA_009921985.1 bacterium
GGAGAGATTGGAGAGCGCGGTGCGGGATGTTTTGGAGGAAAAAAAACGAAGAGTGGTGGAGTTGGCCGGAAGTTATGTGTTCCGGGAACCCCGGCGGATGGTCGAGCTCAGTGCCCAACGGGTGGATGAGTTGGGGCTGCAGCTGCAAAGAGGGCTGGAGAATGCCTGGCGGCACCGCCAACAGATGGCAACAGCCCTGTTGCAGCGCTGGCTGGCGTTGCGGCCAGAGCGGAAGTTGGCGGAAAGCGCTTTGCGCCTCAAGGGAGCGGCGGATCGTTTGCGGGCGCTGGGGCCGGAGGAAACCCTCCGGCGTGGATACACGTTGGTGCAGTCGCCGGAAGGAAAATTAATCCGGGGAGTGGCGGCCGCGAAAAAGCGTGGCGATCTGCTGGTGAAGTTTTCGGATGGCCAGCTTCCCGTTCAGGTAGTGAAAGGCGGGAAGGTTTAGGTTGAGCTTTGGGCAAGGCGGGAGGAGGATTTTTCCATGGCCAAATCAGCAAAAGCGGCAGGGGAAGGAAGTTTTGAGGAGTCCCTGGACCAATTGGAAAAGTTGGTGGAGCAGATGGAGTCTCCCGAACTACCCTTGGAGACCATTGTGGAAAAGTACGAGTCCGGGATGAAGCTGGTGGCGGCTTGCACGGAAAAGCTGAAGGCCGCCGAAAAGCGCATCTCGTTGTTAACCAAGAAGAAAGATGGATCGATCGTGGAGGGTGTCTTGGACGAATCGGAGGCTGCGCCCAAGGGAAAGAAGGCTGGTCGAGGCGCCCCCGACCTGCTTATCTAGCCGGCTCTTATGGCAACCCCTTTGTTGGATTCCATCAAGGGTCCTCAGGACGTCAAAAAGATCCCAGTGGAGGATCTGCCGCGGCTCGCGGAGGAGATCCGGGAGGAGCTCATTGGCGTGCTGAGCAGGACCGGTGGACACCTCGGCCCGAACTTGGGTGTGGTGGAATTGACCATTGCCCTCCACTGGGTTTTCGACACGCCCACCGATCACTTCCTTTTTGACGTCAGCCATCAGGCTTACGTCCACAAACTCCTCACGGGCCGGCGGGACCGCTTCCACACCATCCGGCAACCGGGTGGTCTCAACGGGTTCATGTTGCGGACGGAGAGCGAGCACGACTGTTTTGGCGCCGGCCACGCCGGGACGGCTTTATCCGCCGCCCTGGGCATGGCGACCGCGCGGGACATGCGGGGTGGCAAAGAGCACGTCATCTGCCTGGCCGGGGATGCGGCCTTCACCTGCGGGATCACCTTTGAGGCCCTCAACAACGTCGCTCATCACACCAAGCGCCTGATCACGATCCTTAACGACAACAAGTGGTCGATCGACAAGAACGTCGGGGCGATCGCGGGGTACCTGAACAAAATCACCACGGATCCGCGGTTTATTCATCTGCACGAACGGGCCGCCCATTTCATCGAGAAGCTGGGCGGGGCCAAGGCCCTCAAGGTTGCCCGGCGGGCGGAGGAGCACGTGAAGGGCATGATCTTCCCCAGTGTGATTTTCGAGGAGTTGGGCGTGACCTACTACGGTCCGGTGGATGGTCATGACATCAAATCCCTCATCAAGATGTTTGAGTTTCTCAAGACCCAGAATTTCCCGGTGATCCTTCACGTGGCCACCACCAAGGGGAAGGGGTTCGAGCCCGCCTTGGCCAAGCAGAAGAAGTTCCACGGTCTGGGCCCGTACGACCCGGAAACCGGCGAAACCAAGTCCCTCGGCCAACCCACCTTTAGCGAGGTGTTTGCCGACCACCTTTCCAAGCTGGCCGACAACGACCCGCGGATCGTCGCCATCACCGGGGCGATGCCGAACGGCACCGGGCTCGACCGGTTCCAGCCCAAACATCCCGACCGATATTTCGACGTGGGGATCGCCGAAGAGCACGCCGTGCTCTTTGCCGCCGGGATGGCCACGAAGGGATTCAAACCCTTCTGCGCGATCTACTCCACCTTCCTGCAGCGGGCCTACGACCAGATCATTCACGACGTCTGCCTTCAGAATCTGCCGGTGGTCTTCTGCATGGACCGGGGAGGTCTCTCTGGCGACGACGGGCCCACTCATCACGGGCTCTTCGACATTTCCTACATGCGCGGCGTTCCAAATCTCGTCCACATGTCTCCCAAGGATGAGGATGAGTTCGTCGACATGCTCTACACGGCCAGTCTGCACAAAGGACCGATTGCCATCCGGTATCCCCGGGGCACCGGTCCCAACGCGGCGATCAAAAAAACCCCGTTGGCCCTGCCGATCGGCAAGGCCGAGGTGGTTCGGCACGGGAAAAAGGTGGCGATCTGGTCCTACGGGCAGATGCTTCCCCTGGCTTTGCAACTTTCCGATGAACTAAAGGCCGAAGGAATCGAGGCGGCGGTGATCAACGCCCGTTTCGCCAAACCTCTCGACACCGCAATGCTTGAGCTGTTCGCCAAAAACGCCGAAGTGATCGTCACGTTTGAGGACCACGTCCTCAAGGGCGGATTTGGCGCCGGTGTTTTGGAGGAGCTGGCGGATCTGGGCATCGGCACGCCGGTGGTGCGGGTCGGTTGGCCGGACGAGTTTGTCGATCACGGCAAACCGGAAGCCTTGCGGGAGCGGTACGGCGTGAGCGTCGCTGCCGCAAAGGAAAAACTCGCCCCCTATCTGGCCCGGATCAAAGGCTCCGGCCGCAAGCTCCAACCCACGGCTGCCTGATCCCCCGCCGGATCACGGCGCCATTCAAGTTCCCATGAAGATCGTGCTCGCCTACTCCGGGGGACTCGACACCTCCGTGCTGCTCGCCTGGCTCAAGGAAACCTACGATGCCGAAGTCATCGCTTTCTGCGCGAACATTGGGCAGGAAGAGGAATTAAAGGGACTGAATGCCAAGGCGCGGCGGACGGGGGCCGGCAAGGTGTATATCGATGATCTCCAGGAGGAGTTTGCGCGGGACTTTATTTTTCCGATGATGCGGGCGGGGGCGATCTATGAAGGGCAGTACTTCCTGGGAACTTCCATTGCCCGGCCGCTGATTGCCAAGCGAATGGTGGAAATCGCCCGGAAGGAAAAAGCGCAGGCGTTGGCCCACGGCGCCACGGGCAAGGGGAATGACCAAGTTCGGTTTGAGCTGACGGCGGCGGCGTTGGAGCCCGACGTGGAGGTGATTGCCCCCTGGCGGGATGAGCGATTTCGGCAGCAGTTTCCCGGTCGGCTGGAAATGATCCGGTACTGCGAGGAGAAAGGCATCCCGGTGCAGGCCAGCGCAAAGAAGCCGTACTCCATGGACCGAAACCTTCTGCATATCTCTTACGAGGCCGGGATGCTGGAGGATCCGTGGTTCGATGCCTTTGCCCCGGCCAACAAGAAGATGTTCACCCTGTCCGTGGCGCCGGAGGATGCCCCCAACCGGGCCGAATACGTGACGCTGGAGTTTCGGAAGGGGAACTGCGTGGCGGTGAACGGGAAAAAAATGTCGCCGTTGGGGGTGATGAAGGCGCTGAACCGGCTGGGCGGAAAGCACGGGGTGGGGCGGGTCGACATGGTGGAAAATCGCTTTGTCGGAATGAAGAGCCGGGGCGTTTATGAGACGCCGGGAGGGGCGATCCTGCACTTTGCCCACCGGCAGATGGAAAGCCTGACCATGGATCGGGAGGTGATGCACCTCCGGGACAGCCTGATCCCGCGGTACAGCGAGCTCGTTTACTATGGTTTCTGGTTTTCTCCCGAGCGATTGGCCCTGCAGGCCTTGGTCGAAGAGAGCCAGAAAAACGTCAGTGGGACTGTGCGGGTGAAGCTCTACAAGGGCGGCATCTATGCGGCCGGGCGGAAGTCATCGCTGAGCCTTTATCATCCTGACATCGCGACGATGGAGGCGGATCCCACCCAAGCCTATAACCAAGATGATGCCACCGGATTTATCCGGTTGAACGCCTTGCGGTTAAAGGTGGCAGCGAAGGTCGGGAAGAAAGCCAAGTAAGCCCCTTTTTGCCGGAATGGGCGGGTCGAATCTATCGGCGCCGTGCGCCGAAGCTGTAGCCTTTGGCCGTGCGCACGCCGCGGGTGCGGGTGTGGGCCACCGAGTGGCCCTCCTCAAAGAGGGCGGTGAACTTGTAGGGGAAATTCTCCAATTTTTTGCGGGGTAGCTTTTGCTGGATCAATCGTTCGATGGCCTCCACGTGGGGCAGTTCCTCGGCCACAAAGAGCGTCAAGGCATCGCCCTCCTGCGGTGAACGTAGTCTTCCGGATGCTGGGGAACATCGTAGTTGATCACATGGGTGACCCCGGCGATATCAAGTCCGCGCGCGGCGATGTCGGTGGCAACGAGGACCGGATATTTGCCTGAACGGAATCCGGCCAAAGCCTCGTTCCGCTCGCCCTGGGAGCGGTCGGAATGCATGACCCCCACGGGGTGGGGCAGGTGGGTGAGGCTGGCGGCCACCCGGTCCGCGCCCATTTTTGTCCGGCAAAAAACGATGACGCTCTCGTAGTGGGTCTTTTCGAGCAAGGCGAGGAGCAGTTCGTGCTTTTGATCGGCGGCGACGGGATAAAGGGCATGGGTTACCGTTTCCGCGGCGGAACGTCGCAGGCCGATCTCAATGGTAAGCGGATCGCGTAACACCCAGGAGGTCAAACGTTCGATCTCCGGAGGAACGGTGGCAGAGAAAAATAGCGTTTGCCGCTTGGAGGGGCAGAAACCGACGATCTTTTTGACGTCCGGCAGGAACCCCATGTCGAGCATCCGGTCAACCTCGTCGAGGACCAGATGAGTGAGGTGCGCCAGGTGAATTTCGCCCTGGTCCATAAAATCGAGCAGACGGCCCGGAGTGGCCACGAGGATGTCGATGCCGCGCTGGATCTGCTCCCGCTGATGTCCATAGCCCACGCCACCGTAGATCAACCCGATCCGGAGACCGGTATGTTTGGATAATTTTCTCAGGGCCTCCGCAACCTGATCGGCCAACTCGCGGGTGGGCTCAAGAACCAGGGCACGAAGGCGCCCTGGTTTCTCCAGGTGGTGAAGGATGGGGAGGGCGAATGCGGCCGTCTTGCCCGTGCCGGTCTGGGCGGAGCCGATGAGGTCCCGGCCGGTCAGGGCCACCGGGATCGCCTGGGCCTGAATGGGGGTGGGTTCGCGGAAACCGAGTTCCTCCACCGCCTTAAGGATCGAAGGCGCCAGCTGGAGGGAGGGAAAATCCATCAAAGATGTTAGCTGATTGCGCGGGGTTGGG